>NZ_JBRRDY010000040.1:0-41153 GCF_056759935.1 Stenotrophomonas sp. STEN035 | reverse complement strand
AATTAGCGCTATGGAACCACCCGATCCCATCCCGAACTCGGAAGTGAAACGTAGCCGCGCCGATGGTAGTGCAGCCTAAGCTGTGCGAGAGTAGGTCATCGTCAGGGTTTTATCTAAAACCCCGCTGCTCACGCAGCGGGGTTTGTCTTTTTATGTAAGCCAGGTGTTTTTGAGCCTGGGTTAGTTCAACAACTTCACGAAGAACTTTATGTAAGCCAGGTGTTTTACAGCCAGGCTTACCTCCGCAAGGAAACGCATTGGAGCCGGCGCAACGCGCTGCTCAAACCGTCTTCCTGATGAAATTAGCGCTATGGAACCACCCGATCCCATCCCGAACTCGGAAGTGAAACGTAGCCGCGCCGATGGTAGTGCAGCCTAAGCTGTGCGAGAGTAGGTCATCGTCAGGATTTAAACCTAAAACCCCGCTGCCAAAAGCAGCGGGGTTTTTCTTTGCGCGAAACCGCGGCAAACCTTCTTTTTTTGTGGGAGCGGCGTAAGCCGCGAAGCTCGTAGAAGCAACGACGCAGAAAGGCTTGAACCAAGCCAGAAGCCAAAAGCTGCCCTCATCCCAACCCTTCTCCCGCAGGCGGGAGAAGGGCTAAGGCAACCGCCAGGGCAATGGTCACAGCCAAAGCCACAGCCAAAGCCAAAGCGTTGGGCACTGCTGGAACTACGAGGAATGCCCCTGCCGAACATGGTTCGGCACTACGGTTTCGCGGGGCTTTGTTGGTGAATCGTCACGAAAACTGTCGGAAGCTCAAAGGCTGGCTGTTACCGTCGATGCACAGTGGCCATTGTCATCGGCCTGCTCGAACCAGGTGTTCACTGCACCCGATAGTCGATCCAGGCGCATCGGTAAGCTCAGATGATCTTCGGCTGCGACCTCGAGATAATGCGCGCGCGGCGCCGCTGCGGCCAACGCGCGTCCCTGTGCTACCGGAATATGTTCGTCGTCGTGGCCATGTATCAAAAGCACGCAGGCTGGAACGTGTGCCAAGGCCAGACCAACGTCGACTTTGTCCAGATTGATGCCAAGTTTGCGATCGGTGGTGGCAATAGCCTCATCCAACCCACGGCCACCGTATTGCCAACGTGCCAGCGGCAGGGCGACATAGTCGCTCCAGCGTTCCGGTGGCTTGGCCAGCATGTGCGGCACCATCGTGCGGATTGCTTCGCCGGCATTGTCGAAGGATTCCATCGCCACGACGCTGCGCAGCTGCGGGCCTAGTTCGCGTGCGGCGAAGATAGCGGTAGCGGCGCCATAGGAGACACCGAGCAGATGCACCGGGCCGCTGATCCGGCCTTCGCTCTTCAGAGCTTTCAATGCGGCGACCACATCTTCGCCTTCGCGGGTGCCATAGCCGGAAAGGGCATGACCGGAACGACCGTGATTGCGCAGATCCAAGGCGATAGTGCGGTAGCCCTGTTGAGCCAGTTCGAGCGACCAAGGCATCAGCGAACCACCATCCATCATCCAGCCATGCAGCAGGATCACCGTGCCGCGTGGCTGAATATGGCTCTTGATGTTGGGTGCCGAGGCATCGAGCGAGAACTCCGGAAAGCGTTCGCCCTTGCCCAGATAGCGGTAATCCAGCCGGTAGTCGCCTGGCTCGAATGACACCCAGTGCAGGGCGACGCCGTCGCTGCCGGTAACGCTGCCTTGCTGATGCGGGAGGCGGGCGAGCAGGGCGTCGATGCGCTCGGTGGGGACCAGTGGTGATGTGCCGCCAGGTGCCGCCAATCGCTCACTGAGCGATAGCGGGGGAACGGGATTGGAGAGGGCAAAGCCAGCCAGCATCACGCAGACGCCAGCCAGCGCCAGCGAACGAAGCATGGCGGGAACCGGTTTGGGGAGCCTGCCACGGTAGTCACTATGCAGCGCTGCATCTACCGCGTGGCGATGACAGGCAGATGACCGTTGTGTGGTGTTTGGGTTGCTGGGTGTGCCGCTGCTGATTGGGAGTCTAGCCAGCCAAGGGAGCTATGGCAGACCAGCACCCTTGTTTGTGGGAGCGGCGTAAGCCGCGAAGCAGATGCTGGGTCCGCGATAGACAGTTGTGCAATCGCAGTCTCTGGGGTGGGCGGAGCAACGCGGTAGGGAGGCGAATGCAGCATGACTATAGTGGGGCTTGAAAAGCCGCCCTCACCCCAACCCCTCTCCCGCGCGCGGGAGAGGGGCTTCAAGCGCAGCTTTGCGGGTGCTTGACGTTGTTGTCGGCACCCGACGCTGTTGTTACCTGGATCAGAAGCGCTGCTGGTACTTCATGTACATGAAACGACCGATGTCGAAGCCACCGTAGTAGGTGAAGCTGCTGTTAGGCTGGCTGTACATGATCGGGCCTTCATGCTTGAACACGTTGTTGAGGCCCAGCGACACGGTGCCGTTCCACGGCAGGGCATAACGCACCTGCAGGTCGTGGAAGGTGTTGGAGCCCAGCTTGCGGCTCGGCTGCATGTCCGTGTACGGCGACTGGAAGTCCGGGATGTTGCACTCCGGGCCACCGTCCAGATCGTAGGAGCACTTTTCCTTCATGCTGGAGTAGTAACGGGTGGTCCAGCTCGCGCCGAAGTTACCGTTCTGCCAGTCCAGCGTCAGGTTGGAGCGCACGCGGAAGTTGCCTTCCCAACCGGTGAATTCTTCGACCGGGGTGGTGGCTACGTTGTCACTCTTGCGCGACAGGTAATCCACGTACGTGGTGTTCCAACGCAGCGACAGCTGGCCGTAGGCCATTTCCGGCAGGCGGTAGCGAACGCCGAGGTCGTAGCCAGCGGTTTCCTGGTAGCCGGCGTTGTTCAACGAACGGTTCATGCCGCTGACCTGGCCCTTGTTGGTGCCGGAGCTGTAGCGGGTGAAGCGGTCGCAGGCAGAGGCAATGCCCTGCACATAGCACTGGTTGAGGATGTCGGTGGCCGACTCACCAACGATGACGTTGTCGATGCGGATCTTCCACCAGTCCAGGCTCAGGTCCAGGCCGCTGACGAAGTCCGGGCTGTAGACCAGGCCGACGGTCCAGGTCTTGGCGGTTTCCGGCTTCAGCGCGGCGTTGGAGCCGGAGGTGAAGTCGGTGACGGCCTGTACGCCGGAGGTAGTGGCCAGTTCGCCGTCGCCGGTCTTCTGGCGGAAGCCTGCGCCCATGCCAGCAGCGGTGCAGCGTGCTGCCACTTCGGCATTGCGTGCGGCTGCACCGAAGGAGCGATCGCAGGGATCGGTGACGCGGTCACGGGTGGTGACGGTGCCGCCGTACAGGTCATCAACGGTAGGTGCACGGAAGCCGGTGCCGTAGGTGGCACGGACCAGCAAGGTGTCGATCGGCTTCCACTTCAGGCCGAACTTGCCATTGGTGGTGCCGCCGAAGTTGTTGTAGTCCGAGTAACGGCCAGCTAGGTCCAGCGACAGTTCACGCACGAATGGCAGGTCAGCCAGCAGTGGCACCTGCACTTCCAGGTAGACCTCGTCCAGCTTGTAATCACCACGCGTCGGTGCGCCGCTGGTGCCGGCGATCTGGCCGTTCTGCACCATCAGGTCCGGGGTGTAGCTGGCTTCTTCGCTGCGATGTTCAACACCCATCGCGGCCATGATGTCGCCGGCCGGCAAGGATGCCAGCGAGCCGGAGATGTTGGCGCTGACCACCTTGGTGGTGCTGCGGATCTCGTCGCTGAAGCGGGTGAAGATGTAGTCGCGCACCGCCTTGTCGCTGAGCGAGCCGGGGGTGTTGCTGCCTGCCGGTGCCAGCGGATTCCACGGCACGCAACCTTCGATCACGTTGCCGACGTTGCCGCAACGGGCCACGCCGCCTGCATCGATGAAGGACGGGCCGACGGCCAGATTGACGTTGGGTTGGTACATGCTCTGAAGGGTGCGACGCTCGCCTTCATTGCGGTTGAACATGTAGCTCACGTTCCAATCCCAGAACCGCGAACCGGTCTCGAAGCTGCCTTCCAGGCCAACGCTGGCGCGCTTGGTGGTCAGCGCGTTGTTGGTCGCACGTGGGTATTCCTCGGTGCGGCGCGAGAACAGCACGTCCTTGCCCCAATGGTTGAACGCGCTATCGGCTGAGAGTGCGGCACGTGCGCCGCTGGCTGCCTGCGCAGCCGACACCGAGTACGGGTAACCGGCAAGTTGCTTGACCGACTCGCGCTCGCTATACAGAACGTCGGCGACAACGCGCAGATCGTCGGTGATCTGGAAACCACCATTGGCGAAGGCCGACTTGCGCTCCAGCGACGAGAGCAGGGTCATGTTGGTCTTGGTGTTGGCGTAGGTCGCCGGGTCGCGCGGTTTGAAGTTGGCCGCGTTGGAGGGATCGCCGCCCGGGCCGACGCTGAGCGTCTTGCCGTCGACGGTGACCGAGCCCCACTCGGTGGTGCCATTGAGACCGTCACCGGGGTGGTAGGGACCGTTGGGATAGGCGGTGAACTCACGCGTGCCACCCAGTACCGGGTCTTCCTCGGACTTCTCCGCGCCAATGCTGAACCAGCCACGGTCGAAAGTCTTGCCGAAGTTGGCGCTGTAGGAGCGCTTCTGCCCGTCGCCTTCACCGTACTGGCCAACATAGGCGCTGGCGTTGCCGCCGTCGAAGTTCTTGCGGGTGATGACGTTGACCACGCCGGCAATGGCGTCCGAGCCGTACAGTGCCGAAGCACCGTCGGTCAGCACTTCAACGCGTTCGACGATGGCCGAGGGAATTGAACCTACATCGGAGAAACCGCCGGCGCTGACGCCCATGCGGCGGCCGTCGATCAGCACCAGGGTGCGTTCCGGGCCGAGGCTGCGCAGGCTGACGTACATGCCGCCGTAGTCGCGGCCAGAGGACAGTGCAGAGGCGCGGCTCAGCGACGGTGCGCCGGCAGCGGTGACGTCCTGCAGGATGTCGGCGACGTTGACGTAGCCCTTCTTCTCGATTTCCGCACGGCTCAAGGCGATGACCGGCTGTGCGGTTTCAACGCTGGCTTGGCGGATACGCGAACCGGTGATCTCGACACGGTCCAGCGTGGTGGTGGTTTCGTTTGCGTCCTGTGCGAACGCGGTGAGGCTGCAGCTGCCGAGCAACGCGAGGGTGATCGCGGAGCACAGCGGGGTGGACTTCAAATACATCGCTTTCGGTTTTCCTTTATACCAACTACAAAAAAAGCGCCCTTGTGGGGCGCCGTCACAGATGCATCACCGTTGGGGGAGGGACACAGCATCTGCCATCACAGCTCCGCTGGCCGCCGGGACTTGGGCGGGCGCGCATGATGACCTAAACGGATAGATGCGTGAAGGTAGACTTTCCGCCAACCCACCTGCACGAGGGCAGGTGGGTTGCTGAGCTGGCGAGCTACGCCGTGTTGAATCAGGTCTCGCGCAATGCGGTGGTGATCGGCAAACGCGCCGCACGCAATGCCGGGAACAGGCCGCCAACCAGGCCTATTCCCAATGCCCACTTCAATCCGCTCCACAACAGCGGTGGCGAGACCTTGAACTGGAACACTACCTGGCTGAAGTTGTTGCCCAGGGTTGAAACGGTGAAGTTGTTGAATGCCAACCAGGCGACTACACCACCGAGCAGGCCGCCAAGCAGTGCGAGCAGCATGGTTTCCAGCATCACCGCGGTCACCACCGGCACGCCGCGGAAACCAATTGCACGCAGCGTTGCGATCTCCCGCGCACGCGTGGCGACGGCGGCATACATGGTGTTGAGTGCGCCGAATACCGCACCGACCGCCATGATCGCGCCGATCACCGTGCCCAGTATCTTGAGCAGCTTGTTCAAACCACCGCCCTGCTTGCTGTAATACTCGGCCGTGGTCTCCACATCCAGTTTGAGCCGCGGATCGCTGCCGACGGCTGCCTTGAAGGCCTCAAAGCCCTGCTTGCCCTCGGTGCGCACGCTGATCGACTGCCAGGCGCTGCGGTTATAGGTGGTTGCCAGCGTCTGCGCATCGGTCCACAACTCCGAATCATGCGCATCGCCGGATTCAAAGATGCCAACCACCGTCCACGCTTGATTGCCCAGCATCAGTTCCTTGCCGACTTCCAGGCCCTGGAACTGCTTCTGCGCACCACGGCCGGCGACGATCTCGCGCAGACCTGCACCGAACTTGCGGCCTTCGACCAGCTTGACCTTGTCGTGCACTGCCCAGGCCTGCTCACCGACACCACGGAACTGTGCGTTGACATCGGTGCCGTCGCCGCGCGAGGTGAGGTTGACTACCTGCGAGACTTCGGCGGACACCAATGGCCGGCCATCTTCGCCACGCTTCACGCCTGGAAGGGTTTCCAGCAAGGGCACCTGATCGCGGGTGATCACCGAGTTGGTCTCGGCCTGCGAGCCACCGCGCAGGACAATTGCGGTGCTGTCGTCACCGGTGCTTTCCAGCGTGGCCTGGAAGCCCTGGCCCATCGCAAGCATCGCCACCAGCACGCCGACCACGCCGGCAATACCAATCACGATCACCGATGAGGAACCCCAGCGCTGCGGCAGGCTGGCGAGACCAATCCGGGTTGCGGCCAGTGCCAAGCGCCCGGTGCGGGTGAGCAGCAGCCACAGCGCGATCGCCACGGCGAGCACTGCCACACCTATCCATGGCAGCGCGATCCACACCCCAAGGCCAACCACCAACAGTACGATTACCAGCGCATTCGAAAGAAAATTCTTCATGTCGTTGTCCTCAGCGCCCGGCCAGTGCGTCGACGATCTTCAGGCGTTTGGCCCGCAGTGCCGGCAGCACGCCCACTACCAGCCCGATCACCACGATCAACACCAGTCCCACGATCCAGGTCTGTACCGGCACATGCGGCGGCAGCATGCCCATGGTCTGCGGTGCCAATACCGGCAGTACCAGCGCGGCCAGCCCCAAGCCAATCGCACCGCCGAGGCCGACCAGCACGATCGACTCCACCATCACCAGCATCAGCATGGTGCCGTCCTTGAAACCCAGCGTTTTCAGTGTGGCGAGCTCCGGTACGCGCTCACGCACGGCTTGGGCCATGGTATTGCCGGTGAGCAGCAGCAGGGTGAAGAACACCGCACCCATGATCGAGGTGACGATCATGCCGATGTCGGCGAACTGCTTGATGAAGGCCTGCTGGAAAGCCGACTCGGTCTGGCTCTTGGTTTCGTGATCGGAGTTGGCCGAGATCGCGTCGATGGCCTGGGCCACGCGTGAGGCATGATCGGGGTTGTCCAGTCGCACCGTATACCAACTGACCTGGTTCTTGATGTAGTCGTTGGATTCATCGAAGTACTTCCAGTTCATCATCAACTGGCGTTCTTCGTTGGCAGCGGTAGCGGTGTTCTTGGACTTGAAGGTACCAACCAGCTGCAACGGCCAATCATTGCTGCCACCACGCGGGAAGATGGTGGCCTGCAGCGGAATGGTGTCGCCGATCTTCCAGCCGAACTGCTTGGCCAGCGATTCACCAACGATTGCACCGGTACGCGTGTTGCGGAAAGCGTCCACCTGCTCCTTGGAGATCTCGAACTCGGTCATCAGGTCAAAGTAGTTGGGTGCGACCGAGAAGTTCGGGAAGAAATTCTTCTGGTCCTGGTAGATGCCACCGAACCACATGGCGTAGGTGACGTCGTCGACACCTTCAATCTGCCGTATCTGTGACTCCAGCCGGATCGGCAGTGATTGGGTGATGGACAGACGCGAGGCCACCACCAGACGGTTGGCACCGGCCACGGTACTGCCACCGCTGGCGAAGGCCACGCGCACCGAATCGAGCATGCCGAACAACAGGAAGGCCGTGATGATGGAAAGTAGAGTGAACAAAGTACGTGTGCGGCTGCGGAACAGCTGCGCCCAGATCAATGAGAAGTACTTCATGGCCGTGCTCCTCAGTGCACCGGGGCGTCGACCAGCTCGCCCTTGTCCAGATGCACGGTGTGGGTGGCGTACTCGGCGGCCTTGGGATCATGGGTGACCATGATGATGGTCTTGCCGTGTTCGCGATTGAGCAACTGCAGCAGGCCCAGTACTTCCTCCGCGCTCTGGCGGTCGAGGTCGCCGGTGGGCTCGTCGCAGATCAGGAAGGTGGGGTCGGAGACGATGGCGCGAGCGATGGCCACACGTTGCTGCTGGCCGCCGGACAGCTCATTGGGACGGTGGTCGCGACGATCGGCGAGGCCGACCAGGGTCAGTGCGATCTGCGCACGGCGCTTGCGGTCGGCTGCGTTGAGGTTGGTCAGCAGCAGCGGCAGTTCGACGTTCTTCTGCGCACTGAGCATGGGCATCAGGTTGTAGAACTGGAATACGAAGCCAACGTGGTGGCTGCGCCAGGTGGAAAGCTGGCCGGCGCTGAGCTGGTCGATGCGCTGGTCTTCGATATTGATCTCGCCACCGCTGGGGGTATCCAGGCCGCCGATCAGGTTGAGCAGGGTGGTCTTGCCGGAACCGGACGGACCCATCAACGCGACGAAGTCGCCGCGGTCGATATCGAGGTTGATGCCGTGCAGGACCTGCACTTTTTCCGGGCCACGCTGGTAGGTCTTGGTGATATTGCGCAGGGAGACGAGGGTGCTCATGGATGATCCTCAGCAGTGACGCGGTGGTGTTTGATGTTGGATGTCGAATGTCGAAAGTTTGATGCCGGACGTTCGAATGCTTCGCTTTGCTTCTGGTCCCCTCCCTTTGCCGAAGGCAAGGGGAGGGTTAGGGAGGGGGTGCTTTGGCTTTGGTTTTGGTTTTGGTTTTGGCTCTAGCTCTAGCTCTAGCTCTAGCTTTAGCTATGGCTCTTGTCTTTGCTCCAGCTCCAGCTCCAGCCGTTGCCGTTGCTTTCCCCTCTCCCGCCAGCGGGAGAGGGGTAGGGGTGAGGGCAGCTTTTGCTTTGCTTTGGGTCTCTGCAGTAGCTCTGCTTCATGTGGCTTTCCAAGCCAAAGCCAAAGCCAAAGCCAAAGCACCCCCTCCCCAACCCTCCCCTGCGCTTTGCGCAAGGGAGGGGGTAGAAGCAAAAGCAAAAGCAGAAACGCTACTTCAATGCATCAAGTGATTCGCACCAGCGCAGCAAATATCACAAGCCGGCACTTACTTCTCTGCGCCTTCCAATGCCACCTTGTCGCCATCCTTCAACTCCGCCGCAGGACTAAGCACCACCGTCTGCCCGGCACTCAATCCCGACAGCACCTGTTTGTCCTTGGCCAAAACCTGGCCCACTTCCAGCACCTGCTGTTTCACCTTGTCGTCGGCCTGCACCACGAAGGCGACCGGCTTGCCGTCGCGCTCGACGATGGCGGCAGCGGGTACGCGCACGCCCTTGGGTGCCTCGGCGCCAGCGGCAGCGGCTTTTTCAAGGAAGCTCACGCGCACGCCCATCTCCGGCACGATGCGAGGGTCTTTGGCTTCCAGGGCCACGCGTACCTTCACCGTGGCCTTGCCGCGATCAGCGGTGGGAATGATGGCGATCACGTGGCCTGGGATCTTCCAGTCCGGATAGGCATTCAGCACGATTTCCACCGGCATCTTCGGCTGTACGCGTCCGATGAAGGCTTCGCCTACTTCCACTTCCACTTCCAGTGATTCCATATCGACGATGGTGCCGATGCCGGTACGGGTGAAGCCACCACCGGCCGACAGCGGCGAGACGATTTCGCCCGGCTGTGCAGCCTTGGCTGTGACCACGCCGGAGAACGGTGCGCGTACCACGTTGTTGTCCACGCCAAGGTCGGCGATGGCCAGCGCGTCCTGGGCGACCTTGCTGTTGTGGCGTGAAGTTGCCAGCTGCGCGCGCAGGCTGTCGCGTGCGGCCACGGCCTGGTCGTACTGCGAACGCGAGACCAGCTGCTGGCCTACCAGCGACTGCAGGCGGCCCGCTTCGGCTTCGGCCTGGCGCAGCTGCGCCTGCAGGCCTTCGCTCTGGCTGCGGGCGGCGTCGAGCTGGGCGGCGTTGAGGCTGCGCTGCGCGTTGGCGTCGATCGGGTCCAGCGTGGCCATCACCTGGCCTTCTTCGACTCGCATGCCTTCCTCGATCATCACCTCGCGCACCTTGCCGGTGATCTTGGCCGACACCGTCGCCATGCGTCGGGCAACCACGTAGCCGCTGGCGTCCAGCACCGAGCTGTTGCCGGCACCGGCCTGGTTCATCGACACTACCGGTGCGGTCTGCACGGTCACGGGCTTTTTACCGCCGAACAAGGCACCAATGCCCAATACCAGCAGCAGTGCCACTACCAGCCCGATCACGATCCACAACCAGCGGCGCGAGGGCGCAGGGCCACGCGGTGGCGGGGCCGAGCGGTCGATGCGGAGTTCCTTCAGCAGTTCAGCAGATGCATTCATGGGTAGCAGGACGGCGTGAGAGGGGGAATGTGACAGCAACTTAGCGCAATTCGCTGCGGCCGGCAGTGACGGGACGGAATGAGCGAATCATAGGTGCCGATGTGCCCGCCGCGCAGGTGACGGCTGTCATGTGCTTTGCCTGATCGAATTCACTGGGGACGCAGACATCGGCGACCTAAGGTTGCAGCATTCCCCGAAGAAGGCGGCGGCAATGGCGGCACACGGTGAAGTACTGGCGAGCCTGCAAGGCGTGCACAAGCACTACGGTGCAGTGCGGGCCCTGGATGGCGTTGATCTGGAGCTGCGGGCCGGGCAGGTGCTGGCGCTGCTTGGCCCAAATGGCGCAGGCAAGACCACCGCCATCAGTCTGCTGCTGGGCCTGCTGCGCGCCGATTCCGGCCGGGTGCAGCTGTTCGGCCTTGATCCGCAGCAGCTGGCGGCGCGGCGTGGCATCGGGGTGATGCTGCAGAGCGCCGCGCTGCCGGAAACCTTGAATGTGGCCGAGCTGATCCAGCTGTCGGCCAGCTATTACCCGGTCCCTCGAAGTCTCGACGAAACCGCTGCATTGGCCGGCATACAGGACCTGCTGAAGCGTCGCTACGGCAAGTTGTCCGGTGGTCAGCAGCGACGCGTGCAGTTCGCCTTGGCCGTATGTGGGCGGCCAAGGCTGCTGTTCCTGGACGAACCTACGGTTGGTCTGGATATGCCGGCGCGGCAGCAGTTGTGGGCGACAGTGCGGGCATTGGTCACTGAAGGCACCGCGGTGGTGCTGACTACCCATTATCTGGAGGAAGCCGAGCGCCTGGCCGATCGTGTCTGCGTGCTGTTGCGCGGACGCATCGTCAGCGATGGCAGCGTGGATGCACTGCGCGCACGGGTCATCCATCGCAGCATCCGCTGCGTCAGCACCTTGGATGCGGCGGTGCTGGCGTCCTGGCCGGGGGTGGTGCAGATCAGCCGGGACGGTGACTACCTGCAGCTGCGCAGCGACCGCGTCGAAAGCGTGGTGCGGCAACTATTGCAGGCAGACCCTGCGCTATCCGGACTGGAGGTGCAGCCGGCTGGCCTGGGCGAAGCCTTCACCGATCTGACCGCTGCAGATGCTGCACAGACACAACGCGAGGCAGCCTGATGAACGCCCAATACGAACCGATGCTGCCTGTGATGTCGTCCCGCCAAGTGCTGGGTGCCTATCTGCAGGAGAGCCGTGCCGAATGCCTGCGCTATCTGCGCTACCCGGGCTTCGTGCTGCCGACCCTGCTGTTTCCGGCGGTGTTCTATCTGCTGTTCGCGGTGCTGCTCGGCCACACGCAGCCGGCCCAGGCCGCCCGCTTCCTGCTCGGCAGCTATGTCACCTTCGGGGTGATGGCGCCGGGCCTGTTCGGCTTTGGCATCGCGCTGGCACTGGAACGTGACAATGGCCTGCTCACCCTCAAGCGCGCGATGCCGATGCCGCCGCTGGCCTATCTGCTCGGCAAGATGGTGATGGCGATGCTGACCGCGCTGGCCATCGTGGTGATCCTGCAGCTGTTGGCCATCACGGTGGCCGGGGTGCAGCTCAATGCTTCGCAGATGCTGCGGCTGACTGCGGTGGCAACCCTGGGCACCTTGCCGTTCTGCGCACTGGGCCTGTTGCTGGGTACGCTGGCCAAGGGCAATGGTGCGGCCGCGGTGATCAACCTGGTCTACCTGGCGATGGCGGTGTTGTCGGGCCTGTGGTTTCCGTTGAAGGTGCTGCCGCCGCTGTTGCGTGACCTGGCAGTGATCTGGCCGAGTCATCATCTGAACATGTTGGCGCAGGGTGCATTGGACTTCGAGGTGGGCAGCGCCTGGCCGCACGTGCTGTGGCTGCTCGTATTCACGGTCGCCATCACGGCGGTGGCAGGCTGGCGTCTGCGCCGCCACGGCTGATGGCATCATTGCCGCATTGCACAGGATGAACGCCGATGGGATTGCAGCGCCCTGAATGGTTGAAGCCAGCACCGGATTCGGTGGTGGCCGACAACATCAAGCTCGGCAAATGGCCGTGGGTGGATGCCGTGCACCTGCTGTGGACGGTATGGGTATTCATCACGCCGATGTTTGGTGCGGGCTACACCCTGGGTTGGGCGCTGATAACGCTGTGGTCGTTTCCGCTGTTCATCGCGTTCTACTTGATGACCTTGATAAGCGCGCGGCGGTACGCACCGATCTTCGCGTTGGCGATGATCGTGCTGTCGATGGCCTTGCTGCCGATCTATCCCTCCGGCATGAACTACTTCGTGTTCGGCTGCGTGATGCTGCGGACCAACCGCTGCATCAGCGTGCGGCACTACCTGCTGGAACTCGTTTTGTTGAATATCGCCTTCGTCTCGTTGGCATGGTGGATAGGCTATCCGTGGCAGGTGGTGGCTTGGATTCCTGCGCTGACGGTCATCATTGGATTGATCGTCAACGTCGAGCGCACCAGCAGCGAGAAGGATGCCGCGCTGCGACTTTCGCATGAAGAAGTGCGACGCCTGGCCGCGACTGCCGAGCGCGAGCGCATCGGCCGTGATCTGCACGATCTGCTCGGGCACACGCTGTCGTTGATCACGCTGAAAATGGAATTGTCACGCAAGCTGTTCGAGCGCGACCCGCAGCGTTCGCAGCGTGAGCTGGCCGAGGCCGAGCAGATCGCGCGCGATGCACTTGCCCAGGTACGCAGTGCGGTTACTGGTTTTCGTGCTGCCGACCTTGCTGCCGAGTTGGCTTCGGCCCATCTATTGCTGGAGTCCTCGCGCGTGCACCTGCGCTATTCACCGCCGCCCGCAATGCCGGCGTGGATCGAGGCTGGCTTGTCGATGGTGTTGCGCGAGGCCGCGACCAATATCGCTCGCCATGCCCAGGCCAATGAGGCGCTGATCAGCATCGACGTTTCGCCTGAGGCGGTGCAGATGGAAGTAGTGGACGACGGTTGCGGCGGCGTTGCGGCCAATGGCAATGGTTTGGCTGGAATGCGCGAGCGGGTCTTGGCATTGGGCGGTGAACTGCAGATCGAGTCGCCGAAGGGCCAGGGCACACGCTTGAAGATCCGTATTCCAGTGCAGGCGCAGAGCCGGCAATCGGCGTTGGCCACCGGCGCGCCGCAGGCCGAAGCACGAAGCGTGCCTGCACAGGAGGCGCGCGCATGATTCGCATCCTGCTTGCCGAGGACCAGGCGATGGTACGCGGTGCGCTGTCGGCACTGCTCAACCTGGAATCGGATATCGAAGTGATCGGTACCGCCGCCGACGGTGAGATCGCGTGGCGCGAACTGCAGCGCCTGAAGCCGGATGTGCTGGTCACCGATATTGAAATGCCACTGCTGACCGGGCTGGAACTTGCGCAGCGCGTGCAACGTCATCAGTTACCGATCAAGGTGGTGATCGTTACTACGTTCGCCCGTAGCGGATTTCTCCGTCGGGCGTTGGACGCCGGCGTGCAGGGGTATCTATTGAAAGATGCGCCAGCCGAAAAACTGGCCGATGCCTTGCGTCAGGTACATCGCGGCGGTCGCGCGATTGATCCGCAGCTGGCGGTGGAAGCATGGTCGGAGGCCGATCCACTCAATGACCGCGAGCGGCAGGTGCTGCGTTTGGCTGGTGATGGGCGCTCGGCCAACGAGATTGCCGAGCAGCTCGGACTGTCGCATGGCACCGTGCGCAATTACCTTTCCGAATGCATCGGCAAGCTGGGCGTGGCCAACCGGATTGAGGCGTATCGGGTGGCGCGGCAGAAGGGCTGGTTGTAGCTCCCTCCCTTGCGCCGTAGGCGGAGGGGAGGGTTGGGGAGGGGGAGAGCTTTTCAGCTCTTCACAGATTGCCAGCTTCGCGGCTCACGCTGCTCCTGCAGACAAGTCGGCATCGCTGGTGACGCTTCTGCCGAGCATGGCTCGGCACTACCACCGCTCCTGCGTTGCTACTTTCCGCGCGCCATCGCCTGGAACACGCCATCACGACGTACCCAGGCATGGAACAGGGCCGCGCCTACATGCGCCAGCACCGTGGCGAACAGCAGGTAGGCGAGCAGGCTGTGTGCATTGCGCAGCAGCGCATACAGCGATGGCGTGTGCGGCACGATGGCCGGCAGCTGCATGCCGCCCCACAGCACGATGGGATAGCCGCCCGCCGACAACATCGCCCAGCCGATCAATGGCATCGCCAACATCAACGCATACAACAGCCAGTGCGAGGCGGTGGCAGCCCATGCCTGCCATGCCGGCAGGTCGGCGGGTAGCGGCGGTGGCCGATGGCGCAGGCGGTTGTACAGGCGCAACAAGACCAGTACGAAGATCAGGATGCCGAGCGGACGGTGCAGGGTGATCAGGTCGGGGCGCAGGTGCACCGAGGCAACCATGGTCACGCCAATGAACAGCATCGCCAGGATCAGCAGCGCCATGCTCCAGTGCAGCACGCGCGCCAGCAGGTTGAAGTGTCCGTTGCTGCTCATGGCTGCACCTGTGCGTTGTCGCGTGCGGCTTCGCCGGTGGCGCGCTCGCGCTCGCGGCGATTGAAGGATTGCGAGTACACCGCCGAACGGGCGGCCAGGATGGGGTCGTCGCTGCCTTCGACACCGTCCGGCAGGATAAGCGGATCGAAGTTGAGGTCATTGCAGCTGCCTTGTTCCTGCGGCTGCATCTGGTCGATGTTGAGGACGCCGGCGACCACTTGTTCGCGCTCGGCCGACCATGGCACCGACGGGTCATTGATCGCATCCTGTGAACTGGCCAGGGTCACCACCAGGTTCCAGCGAACCGGGCCTTGTGCGAGCCGGTGTTGCAGATCCTGGCTGAGGAAATCCACACCGGCCTGTTCGCGGCTTGCAGCATCCAGTTCGCGCGGCGTGGCCTGTGGCTGCCAGCGCCAACGCACTGCACGGCGTTGCCCCTGTGCGTTGGTGAACCAGAAGCTGTTGACGCTGTTGAACTCGGTGCTGGCCCAGCTGTCGGTCCACGGCGCGGTCTTGGCCCACTGGGTGAAGGCGCGGGCGCTGGGGTACTTTTCCTGGATCGCGGCCAGCTTGGCCGGGTCCGGCTTGCCGGTGGTGGGATCTGGAATCTGTGCGCGGGTCTGCTCGTAGAAGGCTTCCGGTGTGGCCACGGCGAGGAACGGGAAGCTGTTCATGGCCATGCGCCATTGCTGGCCGTCGTCGCTGCTCAGCTGCACGGCGATGCTGCGCACGCGCGCGCTGTTGTCGGCGCCATGCGGGTTGCCGCCGCCTATCGACAGGCGGCCGAGCACCGGCACGCGTTGCTGTTCGAACATACGGGCATGCGATAGCTGTGACGCCTGAGCGCTGGGTTCGAACCAGCCGCTTACGCAAACGCCCTTGCTGTGGGCGCGACGAAAGCCGGGGTGGTTGGCGCCGGTGGCTTCGATGGCGTTGGTGAGGTTCTGCGCAGTCAGCCGATCGCGACCGATCCAACCTGCGAGCCAGGCAAAGCCGAGCGCTACTGCGCCGAGGATCAGCGCGATCAATGCGATCCAGGGCAGGGGGGAGTGCGGCTGGCTGCCGCGTGCTTGCCCGCCGTGGCGGGTGAATTTGAATAGGGGCATTGCGATACCAGTCTTGACCGACGGGAGCGTGGTGCCGCTATACGGTGGCAGAAGTGGCTGCGGAGGGCCAGCTTTGCGCTTTGCTCCCTGCTTTGTGCTTTGCTCCCTCCCTTGCACGCAGTGCAGGGGAGGGTTGGGGAGGGGTGAGCTTTTGCGTTGTTGCTGTTGCTTTGGCTGCTGGCTTTGCTCGCATGGACCGCGGCGCGCATGTAAATAGAAATCCGAAGCCAATGCCAAAGCTCACCTCATCCCAACCCTTCTCCCGCAGGCGGGAGAAGGGCTAAGGCAACGGCTGAAGCCAAAGCAACAGCCAAGGCCAAAGCCAAAGCCAAAGCCAAAGCCAAAGCCAAAGCCAAAGCCAAAGCCAAAGCCAAAGCACCCCTTCCCTACGTTGCGTGTAAGGGAGGGGGTGGATCATCAGGCGCGTGCGAGCTTGCGTAGGCGCTTGCGCTCCTTGCTGCGCGCACGCCAGTTGCGCCAGTGCTGCTGCAGGCAGGAGAAAATCACATACAGGGCCGGTGTGCTCAGCAAGGTCAGGCTCTGTGAGATCAGCAAACCGCCGATCATCGCTATGCCCAGCGGGCGGCGCAGCTCGGAGCCTTCACCCAGGCCAATCGCCAGTGGCAGTGCTGCGAGGATCGCGACCATCGTGGTCATCATGATCGGGCGGAAACGCACGATGCTGGCTTCGCGTACCGCGTCGGCCGGCGACTTTCCGTGCACGCGCTGCGCGACCAGGGCGAAGTCGATCATCATGATCGCGTTCTTCTTGACGATGCCGATCAGCAATACCAGCGCGATCATCGAGATGATCGACAGGTCGGTATTGGTGATCCACAAGGCCAACAAAGCACCCATGCCAGCGGCCGGCAACGTCGACAGAATCGTCACCGGATGCACCAGATTCTCGTAGAGCATGCCGAGCACGATGTAGACCGTGGCGATGGCGGCGATGATCAGCATCAGCATCGCCACCGGGTCCATGGCCTGGCGGAAACCGCCGGGTGCAGCCTGGCGGATGTCGCCAGGCATACGTAGGCCGGCGATCACCGATTTGACGATGGCATCGCCTTCGCCGCTGCTTACGCCTGGCGCCAGGTTGTAGCTCAGGTCCATCACTGTGTACTGGTTCTGGTGGGTCACCTGCGACGGCGCAAGGCCGGGTTCCTGATGGGCCAGTGCGGTCAGCGGAATCATCTGCCCACTCTTGGACGGCACGTACAGGTCTTCAATCGCGGCCGGGCTGCCGGTCTGGCTGGGCAGTGCATTGACCACTACACCGTACTGATTGAGGTCGGCATAGATGGTGGAGATCTGGCGTTGGCCGAAGGCGCCGTACAGCGCACCGTCGATGGCGCCGATGGTCACGCCAAGGCGCGAGGCCTTCTCGCGGTCGATGACGATCTTCTGCATCAGCCCGCCCTTGTCCACGTCGGAGCCGACATCACGCAGTTGCGGATGCTGCTTCAACGCGGTCACCAGCTTGGGCAGCCATTCGGCCAGCTGTTCGGCGTCGTTGCCCTGCAGGGTCACGCGGTTCTGCGCGCCCTGTGAACCGCCACCGCCGCCGTCGGAGGGAAGGTCCTGGATTGCCCGCAGACGCACATCCAGATCCGGGAACTGCGCGGCTTTGGCACTGAGCCGGCTGACCACCACGTTGGTGGGCTCCTTGCGGCCTTCCTTCTCGGTATGCAGCTCGATGTTGAACTGTGCGCTGCTGCCCTGGCGGCTGGAGCCCAGTCGCGAGCCAACCATCTTCACCGCCGGGTCGGCCAGGAAGGTATCGCTGAGCCGGCGCTGGCGTTCGGCCATCTCCTGGAACGAGACGGTGGCGCTGGAGCTGGCGCGGCCCCAGATCAGGCCGGTGTCCTGCTCGGGGAACTGACCCTTGCTGACTGCACCGGCCAGGTAGAACGTGGCCGCGATCAGCAGCAAGGGCGTCAGCGACAACAGCAGGGCGTGGCGCAGCGAGAAGTCCAGCGCGACGGTATAGACCTTGATCATGCTCTCATGCACGCGGTCCAGCATGCGGTTGGTGGGGGTATCGCGCGCGCCTTCGGCATGCGGGTGCAGGAAGCGTGCGCACAGTGCCGGGGTCAGGGTCAGCGAGACCACCGCCGAGACCAGGATCGCCGCAACCAGGGTGAGGGTGAACTCGCGGAAGAACGCGCCGATCATGCCCTGGGCGAAGATGATCGGCAGGAACACCGCGATCAGCGAGGCGGTGATCGAGACGATGGTGAAACCTATCTCGCGCGCACCCGCCATCGCCGCTTCACGTCGCGGCATGCCCTCGTCGAGATGGCGCATGACGTTCTCGATCACCACAATGGCGTCGTCGACGACGAAGCCAATCGCGATCACCAGCGCCAGCAGGGTGAGGTTGTTGAGGGTGAAGTCCAGCGCATACATCACCAGCGCGGCACCGGCCAGCGACAGCGGGACGGTCACTGCGGCAATCAGCGTCGGCGCCAGCCGGCGCAGGAACAGCGCCATGGTCAGGATCACCATCAGCAGGCTGATCATCAAGGTGATCTGCACTTCGGCCAGCGAGGCGCGGATGGTCGGCGTGCGGTCGAAGTAGGGGGTCAGCGTGGTGCCGGCATCCAGATAGCCGGTGAGCGATGGAATGGACGCTTTTACCCGGTCGACGGTAGCGACCAGGTTGTCACCGCTGCGCAGGTAGACATACATCAGCACGCCGCGCTTGCCGTTGAACCATGCGGCTTGATATGCGTCCTGCTGGCCGTCGTAGACCGTGGCAACGTCCTTCAGCCGCACGACTGCTCCGTCATGGGTGGAGATGGCGACGTTGGCGAAATCCGAGGCCTTGCGGATCTGGTCGTTGAGGATGATCGCGGTCTGGCTGCTGCCGTCGCTGAGGAAGCCCAGCGGCGAGGCGACGTTGGCCGCGCGCATCGCATTGCGCAGGTCATCCGGGCTCAAACCCAGCGCGGTCATTGCGCGCAGGTTGAGGTCAACACGCACCGCCGGCGTGGAGGCGCCAGCGATATCCACCTGCGATACACCGGGCAGCTGACGCAGGCGCTGTGCCAGCAGCGAGTCGGCGGTGTTGTACAGCTCGGCCACCGACTGGGTGTCCGAGGTCAGCGCCAAGGCGATCACCGGATCGTCGTTCGGATTGGCTTTCTGGTAGGTGGGCGTATTGATGCCCGCCGGCAGGTCAGCCATGGCCGCATTGATCGCGGCCTGCACGTCCTGCGCAGCGGAGTCGATGTTGCGGCTGGTGTTGAACATCAGGAACACCATGCTGCGGCCATCACTGCTGCTGGAGCGCATGGTGTCGATGCCCGGTACCTGGCCCAGGTGACGTTCCAATGGCGCGGTGACCGTGGCTGCCATGGTATTGGCGTCGGCACCGGTGTTGGAGGCCTGCACGAAGATCACCGGGATTGCCAGATTGGGCAGGGCGGCAACGCCCAGCCGCAGGTAGCAGACCAGACCGGCGAAGAACAGGCCGATGGCCAGCAAGGTGATGCCGATCGGACGCGAGATGAAAGGCGCGGAGATGTTCATCCGCGCTTACCGTGCCGTCTGCAGGCGTGCAGCGGCGCGTTGCTCGCGGCGCTTGGCCGCCCACTCGGACAGACGCTCGAAGTACAGGTAGATCACCGGCGTGGTGTACAGCGTGACCAGCTGCGACAGCAACAGGCCACCGACGATGGCCACACCCAGCGGACGCCGCAGTTCGGAGCCAATACCTGTGCCCAAGGCCAGCGGCAAGGCGCCGAGCATGGCGGCGGCGGTGGTCATCATGATCGGGCGGAAACGCAGCAGGCAGGCGCGCCGGATCGCGTCATAGGCATTGGCACCGGAACGCTGCGCGTCCAGCGCGAAGTCGATCATCATGATCGCGTTCTTCTTGACGATGCCGATCAGCAGCACGATGCCGACGATGCCGTCCACCGACAGGCTCATGCCGCACAGGTACAAGGCCAGCAGCGCGCCGACGCCTGCTGGCGGCAGGGTCGAGATGATGGTCAGCGGGTGGATCCAGCTTTCGTACAGCACACCAAGCACGATGTAGATCACCGCGATGGCCGCCAGCAGCAACAGGATGACATCGGTCTGGCTGCTGGAGAACTCGGCGGCAGTGCCGACGAACTGCGCCTGCATCTGCTGCGGAAGCTCCAGCTCGGCCACCGCTTTGTTGATCGCATCCACGCCTTCGGATAGCGAATAGCCCGGTGCTAGATTGAACGAGATCGTCGCCGACGGCAGCTGTTGCTGGTGGCTGACGATCAGCGGTGCGCTGCCTGGTGTGGCAGTGGCAATCGCCGACAGCGGGATGCTGCCGCCTGCGCCAAGCGCGATGCCGGTATTGGCACTGCCGATGCCGGTGGCGGTGGACGAGTTGCTCGACGTCACCTGACCCAGGGTGGTGGCATTGCTGCCGCTGAGCGTGCCGCTGCCGTTGCTGCCGATGGCCAGCTGGTTCATCAGCGCATCGCTGGTGCGGAACTCCGGCGCCACTTCCAGCACCACGCGGTACTGGTTGAGCTGGGTGAAGATGGTCGAGATCTGGCGCTGGCCGTAGGCGTCGTACAGCGTGTCGTCGATGGTCTGCATCGGCACGCCGTAGCGGCTGGCCTTGTCGCGGTCCACTTCCACATGCAGCGCACGGCCGTGGTTGGCGAGGTTGTCGTCGACGTCGGCCAGTTCCGGTAGCCGGCGCAATGCGTCGGTGACGCGCTCGGTCTGCTTGGCCAGTTCGGCGCTGTCCATGTCCGACAGCGAGAACTGGTAGGCGGTGGCGGCCACACGTGTATCCAGGGTCACGTCCTGCACCGGTTTCAGGTACAGCGCAACGCCGGGGATATGCGCGGCTGCAGCCTGCAGGCGCGGCAGGATCACATCCAAGCCATCACGATCACCACGGTCCTTGAGCACGATGCTCAGCTGGCCTTGGTTGAGGGTGGGATTCATGCTGCCTGCGCCAATGTAGGCGGCGACGCCGGTAACGGACTCATCGCTCTGCAACGCAGCAGCCACAGCCTGGGTGCGCTGCTGCATCTGCTCGAAGGCGACGTTCTGGTCGGCGATGACCACGCCGGTGATCATGCCGGTGTCCTGGTCGGGCAGCAGGCCCTTGGGGATCACCATGTACAGCAGCACGGTCAGCGCGACCGATGCCAGGGCGATGCCCAGGGTCAGCGGCTGGTGGTGCAGCACCCAGTCCAACGTGCGCTCGTACACGCCGACCAGACGCGACCAGGCGGTGACCTTGCCTTCCGCTGCGGTCCGCTCGTGCGCGTCGTCGCCTTCCGGCAAAGCATCGGGCTTGAGCAGGTAGGCGCACATCATCGGCGTCAGCGTCAGCGAGATCACCATCGAGATCGCGACCGCAATCGACAACACCCAGGCGAACTCATGGAACAGGCGGCCGGTGACGCCCGGCATCAGGATCAGCGGCAGGAACACGGCGATCAGCGACACCGTCAACGACAGCACGGTGAAGCCAATTTCCTTGGAGCCAATTTCCGCTGCTTCCTGGCCGTCCTTGCCTTTCTCGATGTAGCGCACGATGTTCTCGATCATCACGATCGCATCGTCGACCACGAAACCGGTGGCAACGGTCAGCGCCATCAGCGACAGGTTGTCCAGCGACATGCCGGCGAAGGCCATCACCCCGAACGTGCCAAGCAGGGACAGCGGCACTGCCACCGACGGGATTACCGTGGCCCACAGCCTACGCAGGAACACGAAGATCACCGCCACCACCAGACAGATGGTGAGGATCAGGGTGAACTGCACGTCATGCACCGAAGCGCGGATGGTGACGGTGCGGTCGGAGAACACATCGAGCTTGACGTCGGCCGGCAGCATGCCCTGCAGGTTGGGCAGGATCTGGCGGATGTTCTCCACCGTCTTGACGATGTTGGCACCGGGCTGGCGGCGCACTTCCAGCAGTACCGCTGGCTTGCCATCGGCCCAGGCGGCGAGCTGGTCGTTTTCGACGCCATCGACCACCTTGGCGACGTCGCGCAGGCGTACCGGCGCGCCGTTCTGGTAACGGATGATGATGTCGTTGTAGTCGGCCGCGTCGCTGAGCTGGTCGTTGGTGGACAGCGTATAGCTCTGCGTCTTGCCGTTGAGCGAGCCCTTGGGTGCGTTGACGTTGGCCTGGGTCAGCGCACTGCGCAGGTCTTCCAGGGTCATGCCCATGTTGGACAGCTGCGCCGGGTTGACCTGGATGCGCACCGCCGGCCGTACGTTGCCGGCGATGGAGACCAGGCCGACGCCGTCGGTCTGTGACAGGCGCTGGGCGAGGATGGAGTCGGCCAGATCGTTGACCTCACGCAGCGGTCGCGTGTCCGAGGCCAGTTTCAGGGTCAGGATCGGCGCATCGGCCGGATTCACCCGGTTGTAGACCGGTTGGTAGGGCAGCGAGCTGGGCAGGGTGGCCTGGCGGATCGCCGCCTGCACGTCCTGCGCGGCGGTATCCAGATCGCGTTCCATCGAGAACTGCAGCACGATGCTGGACAGGCCGGCCGACGAATCGGAGGTCATCATGTCCAGCCCGGAAATCTGCCCCAGCTGCCGCTCCAGCGGCGTGGTCACCAGCGAGGCCATGGTCTGCGCGCTGGCACCTGGGTACTGGGTGGTCACCACCAGACTGGGCGCTTCGATCTCGGGCAGGGCCGCAACCGGCAGGCGCTGGTAGCCGAGGATGCCCAGCAGCATCAGCCCGATCATCAACAGGGAGGTGGCGATCGGGCGCCGGATGAAAATAGTCGAAAAGCCCACGGTCGGTTCCTGGTGCGGGGGAGGGGAGGCGGGTGCCGGCCAGCGCGTCAGCGCGGCGGGCCACCCCGTCCACCACGGCTGCCACTGCCCTTCTGGGCGGCTGCCTTGAGCTGCGCTTCAGTCGGCGCTGGCGGCGCCTGACCCGGCGCCAGTGCGTTGACCTTGCTGCCTTCCTTCAAACGGAACTGGCCTTCGGTGACCACCTTGTCGCCCGCCTGCAGGCCGCTGCTGATCACTACGTGGCTGTCATCGACCTGGCCGCCCTGCACCACATTGCGCAGGGTGACGGTGTTGTCGGGCTTGATCAGATAGACGAAGTCGCTGGTGCTGCTGCGTTGCACCGCTTCGGCCGGTACCACGATCGCGCCCGGCAGCACATTGAGCTTCATCTGCACGTTGACGAACTGTCCCGGCCACAGCGCATCGTTGGCATTGGGGAACTGCGCGCGCAGGCGGAAAGTGCCGCTGCTGCTGCTGATCTGGTTGTCCACCACCTGCAGCACGCCGTCGGCGTTGACCACGCTGCCGCCCTCGCGGTCCATGGTGGCGGTCTGCAAGGGGCCGGCGGCCTGCGCACTGCGCACCGCGTCGAGCTGCTGCTCGGGCAGGTTGAACAGCACATAGGCTGGCTGCAGCTGGGTGACGGTGACGATCTGGCTGCCGGCGCTGACCACATTGCCCGGGTCGACCGCGCGGATACCGGCGATGCCGTTGATCGGCGAGGTGATGCGGGTGTAGTCCAGCTGCACCTTGGCCTGTGCGGCCGAGGCCTGCGAGGCGGCGACGGCGGCCTGGTATTGGGTGACCTGGTTGCGCAGCGTGGTCAGGTCGGTCTGGGCGACAAACTGGCGGTACTCCGGTGAGTTGGAGCGCGCGTAGTTGGACTGCGCGGTGGCCAGCAGGGCCTCGTTCTGGCGCTTGCTGGCGACGGCCTGGTCGTACTGGGCCTGGAAGGTGCGCGGGTCGATCTGTGCCAGCAGCTCGCCTTTCTTGACCGCTTGGCCTTCGCGGAAGTTGACGCTGAGCAGCTGGCCGCCGACCTGTGGGCTGACGGTGACGGTGTTGAATGCGGTCACCGTGCCCTGCGCGGTCAGGTAGACCGGCACGTCCTTCTTCTCCGCGCTGACCGCGGTGACCGGCACTGGATCCTTGTCGCTGGTGCCGCCACGGCCACCCTGGCCGCTTTGGCCGCTACCGTCTGCCGCCGCACCGGCCTTCTGCTTGCCGCCCCCCATCACCCGATAGCCGATACCGGCCACCAGCAGCACTGCAATGACCAGCAGTACGATCTTCCAGAAACGCGACATGCGAAAACTCCTGAGCAACCGAATAGGGGGAGAACGAACAAGGCGCAGAGGATACCGCTGCGCCCGTAGCCATGGAGGCATGACCGATGGGCCACGCATACAGACCCGTGCAGGTGATGAACGTTCCATCGCAGCATCGGTTGACCTGATGTTGTAGTGCCGAGCCATGCTCGGCAGGAGCCTTCCCGGCGCCGCATCAACCTGCAGGACGGTTGTGGGAGCGGCGTGAGCCGCGAAGCAGGCACCGCAGGAACCACCAACTGGTTTGTGACCTGACGGATCACCAGCTTCGCGGCTGACGCTGCTCCCACAGTCTGATGGGTCGTGCTGATGGGTTGCGGGGAAGGCCCTTGCCGAGCATGGCTCGGCACTACAGTGGATTACTTACATCGTGTCGGTTCCCTGCCGACAGGCGCTTGGCCCATGATTGGCCTACATTCACCCTGTCCCCGATTGGAAGGAGAGTTGCTGATGGCCCGTAAGATCGTGTTGCTGTCCGCCTTGCTATGCGCCCTTGCCCCGCTGGCACAGGCCCAGGATGCTGCCCAGCGGCCGGAGGTGGCGGCCGCCGCAACTCGCCTGCAGCAACAAGTGGTGGATTGGCGGCGCGACTTCCACGCCCATCCGGAGCTCTCCAATCGCGAACAGCGCACCGCCGCCAAGGTCGCCGAGCGCCTGCGTGCGATGGGCCTGAATCCGAAGACCGGCGTCGCCGTGCATGGCGTGGTCGCCATCATCAAGGGTGGCTTGCCCGGCCCGAAGATCGCCTTGCGCGCCGACATGGACGCGCTGCCGGTCACCGAGCAGACCGGTCTTCCGTTCGCCTCCAAGGCCACCGCCGAGTACCGCGGCGAGCAGGTCGGGGTGATGCATGCCTGCGGCCATGACGCGCACACCGCCACGTTGCTGGGCGTGGCCGACGCGCTGGTCGCCATGCGCGACAAGTTGCCGGGCGAAGTGATGTTGATCTTCCAGCCCGCCGAGGAAGGCGCGCCACCGCCGGAGCAGGGCGGTGCCGACCTGATGCTGAAGGAAGGCCTGTTCAAGGACTTCAAGCCGGAGGCAGTATTCGGCCTGCATGTGTTCTCGAGCGTGCAGGCGGGCCAGATCGCCGTGCGCGGCGGCCCGCTGATGGCGGCTTCCGATCGTTTCGGCATCACCGTCAATGGCCGCCAGACCCACGGTTCGGCGCCGTGGAACGGGGTTGATCCGATTGTTGCCGCATCCGATCTGATCGGCACCGCGCAGACCATCGTCAGCCGCCGCGTCAATCTGTCCAAGCAGCCGGCGGTGGTTACCTTCGGCGCGATCAAGGGCGGCATCCGCTACAACATCATCCCCGACTCGGTGGAAATGGTGGGCACCATCCGCACCTTCGACCCCGACATGCGCAAGCAGATCTTCGCCGACCTGCGCAATGTCGCCGAGCACACTGCCGCCGCGCATGGTGCAACGGCTGTCACCGACATCTACGAGAAGGACGGCAACCCGGCCACGGTCAACGATCCGGCACTGACCGCGCGCATGCTGCCCAGCCTGCAGGCGGTTGTGGGCAAGGCCAACGTCTACGAGCCGCCACTGCAGATGGGCTCGGAGGACTTCTCGCTGTACGCCCAGCAGGTGCCGTCGATGTTCTTCTTCGTCGGTTCCACTGGTGCCGGCATCGACCCGGCCACCGCACCGAGCAACCACTCGCCCAAGTTCCTGCTCGACGAAAAGGCACTGGACGTTGGTCTGCGCGCGCTGTTGCAGGTGTCGCTGGATTACCTGCACGGTGACAAGGCTGGCTGAGTCCGGGTAGTGTCGGGGGCTCACCTACAAGGAAGAAGGCGCTCCATGACAGCCAGCCTGGCCATGCTGCTGCAGTCGCAGCTCGACCCTCAGCTCACCGCCGAAGCCCTGCTTGCGCAGATGCGCAGCGATTGGCCAGATCTGGACCAGTCGCTGCTGCGGCTTGGTGAAGTCCCGGCTGATGGCGACGCGGACAAGGAGGTCGACGAAGATTCGCCGATGCTATGTCTGGAATATGCGGACCATCTGATCGCGCTGATGCCGATCCCGGTGCAGATCGGTGATGACATAGCGCAGATCTGCGCACACAGCCGACTGTGGCCGGATGCAACGCCGGCGCCGGTGGATTACGCCGCACACACCATCGTCACCGTGATGCGCTTCGGCGACGATGGGCAGGAGCCGAATCTTGTCGCGCAGGCCGCATTGCTCAGCCGCGTGCTGGCCTCGGCCGTTGCCGTGTCCGACAGCATTCAAGCGGTGTACTTCGGCAGCGCCAACCACGTGGTGGTGCCGGGCCTGTTCCGCGAACTGACCCAGGCCACCCTGCCCGAGCCGCTGCCGATTGCCTGGGTGGCGATCAATGTTGGCCAGCGCCCGGACGGGGTGATGACCGGCCATACCCGCGGCATGGACATGCTGGGCTTGATGGACGTCGAAATTCCCGAGACCAGAGAGACTGCCGAAGGCGTGTTCGGCCGGCTTACCGGCATTGTCGATTACCTGATCGAGAACGGCATGGTCATCAGCAATGGCGATACCCTCGGGGCGACCGAGGAGGAGCGTATCCGCGTGGTCTACGGCCCCTCGGCGCTGGACCCGGAGCGGGAGGTGATGCGGCTGGTGAGCGAGGAGATCCCGCAGGCCAAGTCCAGCAAATCGTGGTGGGCGCGGCTGCTGAACTGAGCCCGCGCCAGGTACCGGCTTTCCTGCGAATGAGCGCCTCGGTATATCCGGCGCTCAAGCTGGCGCAACTACAATGGGGCCGATGAACACTCCCCAAGATTCCAGCCTCGGCCGTGAGGTCGATTACCCCCGTCAGTACGACGCCAGTCTGCTGTTCCCGATCCCGCGCGCCGGCGCCCGTGCCGAGATTGGCCTGGGCAGCGAACTGCCGTTCGTTGGCGAGGACCGCTGGCATATCTATGAGCTGGGCTGGCTGGACGCGCGCGGCAAGCCCTGCGTGGAAACCGCCACCCTGTACGTGCCGGCGACCTCGCCGAACCTGATCGAATCCAAGTCGCTCAAGCTGTACCTGAACTCGCTCAACGGGGCGCGCTTCAACCGTGCCGAAGCGGTGCGCGAGCGCATCGCCACCGATCTTTCAGCCTGCGCCGGTGCCGATGTCCGGGTCGAGTTCGGCCTGCCAGCGGTGGCCCAGGCGCCGGGTGAGAGCATCGATCACCTGGATGTCGCCATCGACAGCTATGGCCCACCCGATGCGAACCTGCTGCTGGCCGATGCCAGCACCGTGGTCAGTGAGACGCTGGTGTCGGCCCTGCTCAAGTCCAACTGCCCGGTGACCGGCCAGCCGGACTGGGCCAGCGTCAGCATCCGCTACCAGGGCCCACGCATCGACCGCGAAGGTCTGCTGCGCTACCTGGTCAGCTACCGCGACCATGCAGAGTTCCACGAACAGTGCGTGGAACGGATCTTCCTGGAGCTGAGCCAGCGCTGCCAGCCGACCTTGCTGGAAGTGGAGGCACGCTATACCCGCCGTGGCGGCCTGGACATCAACCCGCGCCGGTCCAGCCCCGGCTTGCCCGCCAGCGCCCCGATCCGCGACCTGCGTCAATAAACATTCAGCTGCGTACGCTGGTTTTTACGTTGGCACGATGAAACCTTAACAGGCGTCGTGCAATCGTTGCTTCCAGTCAGTTACGGAGGAGCAGCCTGGATGAGCAGTACTGATAAGAAAGCCGATTTTTCTGGTGTCACCGGGACCGTCACCAGCACCGAACAGTTGGTGGAGAAGGCGGATTTCTCTGGTGTCACGGCAACAGTAACCAGCACCGAAGAGATCGTTGGTGGGCAGGAATATACGGTGCAGAGTGGTGACAACCTCTCCAAGATCGCCAAGAACCTGCTCGGCGATGGCAATGCATGGAAGAAAATCTTCGATGCCAACCGTGATGTCCTCGATGACCCGGACAAAATCCGCCCCGGGCAGACGCTGAAAATTCCGGCGCGCCAGGGCTGATCTCCGCACCAATACGTACGTACCTTCAAACCAGATTCGGAGCAATTCATGAAGAAGACTTCGCTTAGCAGTGCCCTGATGATCGCCGTGGTAGGTGCCGTGGCACTGGTTGGCTGCAAGAAGAAAGAAGAAGCTGCGCCCACCCCGCCGCCGCCGGCTGCAACCGCCCCGGCTCCGATGGTTGAGGCAGCACCTGCCGCCCCGGTTCTCGCGGTTACCGCAGTGACTGTAGGTAACGCTGCGGCGGCTGATATGTCGGTGGCGCCGGTTGCTGTATTGGCTGCCAAGGACAAGATCATTGTTTCGATCAAGACCAGTGGCACCGCCAACAATGTGCCGGTGGCAGCCAAGTTGGTCTATCAGGATGGCCAGACCGCCGGTGAGCAGAGCGCCACGCTCAATGCCACCGATACCGGTACCACCAACATCGAATTCGCCAACAGCAAGCCGTGGCCGGCTGGCAAGTACACCGCCGACGTCACCGTCGATGGCAAGGCTGCCGGAACGCCGCAGCAGTTCGAGGTGAAGTGAGTAAGGCGTTAGCCGGCGCAACTCTCTCCCGCCGGTGATACGCATGGGCGCAGCCGCCAGGCTGCGCCTTTTTTTGTCTGTATGAACCTCGGTCGTTTCATCCTTGGGCAACTGGTTTTTCTTGTGGGAGCGGTGTCAGCCGCGAAGCAGGGCGGGCTCAGATGAAGGGGTTTTAGCATTCCCAGCTTCGCGGCTGACGCCGCTCCCACAGACAACGCAATACTGTTCCGCTCCCGTGAACTGACTGTCGCGCGAACCTTTATTTGCGCACTGTCTGCCGCTGTCCATGTATAGCCCGGGTGGTTGCAGCTGAGACCACCACCGCCGCAATCAGTGCGAGCCAAGACGGCACAAGGCCTGCGCCACCTCGCAGTGCAGATGGCGAGCCGCTCCCTACCTTGGCGTATGGGTTTGCTTTGCCCGCTCCGGTCGAAAACGCGACAATGCGAGGGTTTCCTCATCCGGCAGCCGGGTAGGGATTGCGCGCAGGCCCACTGGATGGCCGTGCGCCCGCCTCATCGCCGCTGCCATTCCACGCACCGCATCCGTCAGCAAGAGAGTTTTTGCCCCCATGTCGAATACGCCGAAGATCATCTACACGCTCACCGACGAAGCTCCGTTCCTGGCCACGCAGTCGCTGCTGCCCATCGTCGATGCCTTTACCGCGACCGCCGGCATTGCCGTCGAAACCCGCGACATCTCGCTGTCCGGCCGCATCCTGTCGCAGTTCCCGGATTTCCTGAAGGACGAGCAGAAGATCAGCGATGATCTGGCCGAACTGGGCGAGCTGGCCACCAAGCCGGAAGCCAACATCATCAAGCTGCCGAACGTGTCGGCCTCGGTGCCGCAGCTCAAGGCCGCGATCAAGGAACTGCAGGACCAGGGTTTCATCCTGCCGAACTACCCGGACGCGCCGACCGATGAAGTGTCGCGCGACATCCAGGCGCGCTACGACAAGATCAAGGGCAGTGCGGTCAACCCGGTGCTGCGCGAAGGCAACTCCGATCGCCGTGCACCGCTGTCGGTGAAGAACTACGCCCGCAAGCACCCGCACCGCATGGGCGCCTGGACGGCCGACTCCAAGTCGCACGTCGCGCACATGGACGGCGGTGATTTCTACGGTAGCGAAAAGTCGGCCACCGTCGCCACCGCCGGCAGCCTGAAGATCGAGCTGGTGCAGAACGACGGCAACACCGTTGTGCTGAAGGCCAAGACCGCAGTCAAGGCCGGCGAAATCGTCGACGCCTCGGTGATGAACCGCAAGGCGCTGGCTGCGTTCGTTGATGCACAGATTGCCGATGCCAAGGAGCAGGGCGTGCTGTTCTCGCTGCACCTGAAGGCGACGATGATGAAGGTCTCCGACCCGATCATGTTCGGTGTCGTGGTCGATGAGTTCTACAAGGACGTGCTGAGCAAGCACGCCGCCAGCCTCGCGCAGATTGGCTTCGATTCCAACAACGGCATCGGTGACCTGTACGCGCGCCTGGCGCAGCTGCCGGAAGCCGAGCAGACCGCGATCAAGGCCGACATCGCCGCCGAATACGCCAAGCGTCCGGCCGTGGCCATGGTCAACTCGGACAAGGGCATCACCAACCTGCACGTGCCGTCGGACGTGATCGTCGACGCCTCGATGCCGGCGATGATCCGCGACTCCGGCAAGATGTGGAACGCCGAAGGCAAGCTGCAGGACACCAAGGCGGTCATCCCCGACCGCTGCTACGCCGGCGTGTATCAGGCCGTTATCGAAGACTGCAAGGCGCATGGCGCGTTCAACCCGGCGACCATGGGCTCGGTGCCGAACGTCGGCCTGATGGCGCAGAAGGCCGAGGAATACGGCTCGCATGACAAGACCTTCCAGATTGCCGCCGATGGCGTGGTCAAGGTCACCGACGAAGCCGGCAACGTGGTGTTCGAACACGCCGTCGAAGCCGGTGACATCTGGCGCATGTGCCAGACCAAGGACGCGCCGATCCAGGACTGGGTGAAGCTGGCCGTCAGCCGCGCCCGCCTGAGCAGCACCCCGGCGCTGTTCTGGCTGGATGCCAAGCGCGCCCACGATGCGCAGGTCATCGCCAAGGTCGAGACCTACCTCAAGGACCACGACACCAACGGCCTGGACATCCGCATCCTGTCGCCGGAAGAAGCCACCGCCGTGTCGCTGGAGCGCATCCGCAAGGGCGAGGACACCATCTCGGTGACCGGCAACGTGCTGCGTGACTACCTCACCGACCTGTTCCCGATCCTGGAGCTGGGCACCAGCGCCAAGATGCTGTCGATCGTGCCGCTGATGGCCGGTGGCGGCTTGTTCGAAACCGGTGCCGGCGGTTCGGCACCCAAGCACGTGCAGCAGTTCGTCGAAGAGGATTACCTGCGTTGGGATTCGTTGGGTGAGTTCCTGGCGCTTGCCGCGTCGCTGGAACACCTGGGCCAGCGTTACGACAACAAGGGCGCTGCCGTGCTGGCCAACGCACTGGATGCTGCCAACGGCAAGTTCCTCGACAACGACAAGTCGCCCTCGCGCAAGCTCGGTGGCATCGACAACCGCGGCAGCCACTTCTACCTGGCCATGTACTGGGCACAGGCGCTGGCCGAGCAGAACGAGGATGCCGCGTTGAAGGCAAAGTTCGCACCGCTGGCCGAGGTGCTGACCAGCAACGAGCAGAAGATCGTCGACGAGTTGGCAGCGGTGCAGGGCAAGGCCGTCGACATCGGCGGTTACTACCGTCCGGACCTGGCCAAGGCCGGCCCGGCAATGCGTCCGAGTGCTACGCTCAATGCTGCCATCGCCAGCCTCAAGGGCTGAGTGATACGAGGAAAGCGACCGCTGCTTTATTGATGGTCGGTGTTACACATTGAAAGCCTGCGTCCTCCATGGACGCAGGCTTTTTTGTTTCCGTGTGATGACGGCGTATACGTACGGCCGAAGCGCAGTTTTTTTTTGTTTCGGTGTGATGACGGTGTGTACATACGACCAAGGTCGCGTGCTGAAAGGTCCACTGAAAAATCGAACTGTGGGTCCAATCACCCTTTCACATGCAGCATCTGGAATAGCCTCATTCGACACGCAGGGAATCGCACGGCGCGAGCGCGTCAAAAAGGGGAAGAGGCATGACCAGGGTGCTGGTAGTGGGCTCGGACACCCGGGAGGAGCAGACGCTCCTCGGGCGATTGAGGGAGATTGCAGGACTACCACCGGAAGGTCTGCAACGCTGTGTCGATCTGGACCAGTGTGATCTGCTGTTGGTCCGCGATACCCCGGCGCTGCGCAGTGCCGCCCAGCACATGGCCAGCAAGCGGCCGGCGATGCGACTGTGGCTGCATGATGACGCCGGTGCGGTGCACGATGGGCGCAGCAGCGGCGAGCTGCATCTGGATCAGAAGCAAATCCAGCACGCGCTGGCACCGCCTCCTGCCACCACAACCACTGATGGCCTGTATCTGGCCAGCGGCGCCAAGCAGGTCACCCGCCTGCTACGGCAACGCTTGCAGGAAAAGCAAGGCCGCGCAGTGCTGTCACTGCAGGGCCAGCCGCAACTGTTGATTGATTTCGAGCACGACCAGATGGTGCCGCTCTACGTGCACCCAGTGCAGGGGCCCAGCCTGGCCCAGCAGCTGGGTGACGTATTTGAGTTGCTTGCCTTGCAGGAGCTGTCGCTGGTGCGCTTCCAGGCCTTGGCGGAGAACCTGTCGCGGCAACCGCTGCGGCCGCTGCTCTGGCAGATGGCGCAGTTTGGCGACAACTGGACCGATTTCGATCGCCGCCTGCAACAGAACGCACGGGTAAGCCTGTTGCGCTGGCCGGACTTCCGCGTGCTTGCCCATCAACACGATGGTTTCCGGCTGTGCTCACTGCTGTTGAAAAAGCCCTGCACCCTGGCCGAGTGCACCGAGTTGCTGGAGCTTGATAGCAACGCGACCCGTGCCTTCATGCGCTCGGCCTACCTGTGCGGCTATGCCAGGGTGCAGGTGCCGGAGCCCTTGGCTGGACCGCCACCTGCGCCGGCCAAGGTTGGTGCCAGTGCATTGCTGGCACGGATGTGGCGCAGCGTCCGTCAACGCACGGGTACCCATGCATGATCGAGCACAAGGTAGTGATTCTGGGTGCCATGGGGGCGGGTAAGTCGACCTTGGTGCGCGCTGTTGCGGGCGGCACCGTGATTGATACCGATGTGCTCAACACCGATGTCAATTCGCCCAAGCTGGCGACCACGGTGGCGATGGACTACGCCGATGTGAATCTGCCAAATGGCGATCGCCTGCGGCTGTATGGCACCCCAGGCCAAGAGCGCTTTTCCTTCATCTGGCCAGTGCTGCTGCAGGGCGCGCGTGGCGTGGTAATTCTGGCGGATGCCTCCAGCCCCGACGTGGCGCAGGAAATGGAGCGTTATCTGCTGGCGCTGCGCGAACACGCCGCGACGGTTCCAGCGGTGATTGGCGTATCCAAATTTGATCTTGTACCGGATGTTGATCTTGATGCCTGCGTGTTGCAGGCACAGAAGACCGCTGGCAGGCCGTTGCCATTGGTGCCATTCGACGCGCGCTCGGAAGATGGGGTGATGCTGTTGATGGACGTGCTGATGGGCGAAGTCGAGGCCGCGGCGTTGGTGGATGCTCATGACTGAGGCCAAGGCGATAGCACTGTTGGAAGACTGGGAAGTTGCCGCGATTGATCAACGACTGCAGGAGTTCACCAGCTCGGTGGATGGCGTGCGCGCAGCGGTGGTTGCCAGTGTGGACGGTTTTGTATTGGCGCAGACGGCCGCGGAGACGTCCAGCGGTGAGCGACTGGCGGCGATGACCAGCGCAATGCTGGCGCTGGCCTCTGCGGTTGGCCGTGAATTGGCGTTGGGCACGATGGACGTGCTGATGCTGGAGGCCAGCGAAGGCAAGGTGTTGATGCAATCGATCCAGCTGCCGCGTGGTTCGCTGCTGCTGATGGCTGCTTGCGGCCAGCGCAGCGTGATCGGCCATGTGCTGTGGAGCGCGCGCGAGTGCGGGCGCAAGATCCAGGCAGAGTTGTCTGGGGAGTGAGGGTGGCGGTAGCTGTGGCTGCATTGGAGCCAAAGCCAAAGCCAAAGCCAAAGCCAAAGCCAAAGCTACCCTCATCCCAACCCTTCTCCCGCGGGCGGGAGAAGGGCTAAATCAAAAGCCAAAGCCAAAGCCAAAGCTACCCTCATCCCAACCCTTCTCCCGCGGGCGGGAGAAGGGCTAAATCAAAAGCCAAAGCCAAAGCCAAAGCCAAAGCACCCCTCCCCAACCCTCCCCTGTGCTGCGCGCAAGGGAGGGGGCTCATGGCCGTCTACCAACAGCTAGCAGCTAACTGGGCGCGGGCGCCTGCTTCACTCCCTCCCTTTTGCGTAGCAAAGGGGAGGGTTGGGGAGGGGTGCCTTTGGCGCGAAACTCACGATCCAGGATTGGCCCAAACCCACAATCCAGAACCAACCCAGCGCCCAAGCCTGTCCCGAACAGCGGCCAGTGGCGTATGGTCAGCGCAACTCCCCGGTGTTCATCCGCATGCGATTGCCCCGTATCTGCATTGACCCAGCACCTCGGCAACGTCAGGTCATGCCTTCATGACCGAGTCGGCTACCGACAGCACGTTGGCCGCCAGCATCGCCAGCTGCATCGCGCAGGGTTTCGAGGACTACCATCGCGACTTCGCGCAGATCAGCCGGCGTGCACGCGAGCGCTTCCAGAGTCGTGATTGGCCTGCAGCAAAAGCAGATGCGGTAGAGCGCATCGAGCTGTATGACGTCTGTGTCGCGCAGTGTCGCGCTCAGCTGGATCAGCTGCTGCAGGGCAGTAGCGAGTTGCAGCTGTTGTGGCGGCAGGTCAAACAGGGCTTCGCCGCATTGATCGAAGGTCGCATCGACGGCGAGCTCTACAAGACCTTCTACAACACGCTCACCCGCCGCCTGTTTTCCACCCACGGTGTGGATGACAGCATCGAGTTCATGGCACTGGATATCGAGCCGTCCGATGCCATCACCCATCCGGTCGCGCGGCACGTGTACGCGGTGTCCGAGGCGCGTCCGGCCGAAGCGTTCTCGCGCTTGTTGGCTGACTATGCGTTCGACCTTGCGTACGCGCATCAGCTGCGTTGTGCAGCCGCCATCGCGGTGCGGCTGCAGGATGATCTCGCCCATTGGGGGCCGTACCCGGTACGCGCGATCGAGTTGTTGCAGACGGTGTTCTACCGCGAGCGCCGTGCCTATCTGGTTGGCCGTGTGTTCGGCGAGCATCGGTTCTCGCCGTGTGTGATTGCGCTGGTCAATGATGAGAACGGCATCCGCGTGGAGGCGGTGCTGAGTCGCCGCCGCGATGTGGCGCATCTGTTCGGCGTCTCGCGCAGCTACTTCCAGGCCGATCTGCCAACCGTGGCCGATGCGGTGGTGTTCCTGCGCAGCATTCTGCCGGGCAAACCGGTGGATGAGATATATACGGTGCTGGGCCGGGCCAAACAGGGCAAGACCGAGCGTTACCGCACCTTCTTCAGTCATTTCCAGCAGCACGACAACGAGCAGCTGGTACACGCTGATGGCACGCCCGGCATGGTGATGACGGTATTCACCCTGCCCAGCTATCCGCTGGTGTTCAAGCTGATCCGTGATCGTTTTGCCTGGCCCAAGACGATGAGCAGGCAGGACGTGGAGGACAAGTACGCGCTGGTGTTCAACCTGGATCGCATCGGTCGCCTGTTGGATGCACAGCCGTATCGCCATCTGCGCTTCCCACGCCAGCGTTTCGCGCCGGCCTTGCTGCAGGAGCTGGTAAATGGGTGCAGCCAGAGCGTGCGTGTCGATGGCGATGAGGTCGAGATCGCGCTTTGTTATGTGCAGCGGCGCTTCCGGCCATTGAATCTCTATCTACGCGAGCAGGGGACAGAGGCAGCGCGCGCTGCCGCGCTGGATTACGCGCAGGCGATCCGCGACATGGCCTGCAACAACATCTTCCCTGGCGACATGCTGCTGAAGAATTTCGGCGTGTCGCGGCATGGTCGCGCGGTGTTCTACGACTATGACGAACTGTGCCTGGTGACCGAGTGCAACTTCCGCCAGTGGCCACAGCCGCGCAGCGAGGAAGAAGCGATGGCCGCTGAGCCGTGGTTCCATGTCGCGGCGAACGATGTATTCCCTGAGCGTTTCGGATTGTTCATGGGTTTGCCGCGTTCGTCGCTGGAGGTGGTGCAGGAGAAATTCGGCGAGCTGTTTGATCCGAACTGGTGGCGGGGGCTGCAGGCTGGATTCCAGCAAGGGCTGTACCCGGACACTCCGCCGTATCCGCGTGGGCTGCGACTGGCGTGAGCCTTGTCGCGGCCCTCGGGCTACGCTTTAATCCGCTTTCCGGACACAAGGAGAAGTGGGATGCGACAGGTATTTGCGGCCATGGCGTTTGGCGCGGTGCTTATGACTACGATGCCGGTGATTGCCAGGGCAGAGAGTGGTGGCGGTATCGCGGCGGTACGCGAGCGGATTGAAAGCAGTTTGGTGGTCCGCGGCGACGTCAGCATCGAAACCGACGGGTCGGTATCTGCAGTGCAGTTGGACAAAGAGGACAAGCTGCCCGCTGGCGTGGTGAGCATGGTGCGCGAAGCGGGGTTGAAATGGCGCTTCGAGCCTGTGCTCAGGGATGGCGTCGCAGTCCGCGCGCTGGCGCCGATGAGCCTGCGTGTCATCGCCCGCAAACTGGATGGTGATCGCTATGAAATCAGTCTGCGCGGCATCAATTTCGCGCGGCTCGACGCCGACGATCCGGAGAACATCGCGCGTATTTCGCTGAAACCGCCGCGCTATCCCGAGCAAGCCTTCCGTGCAGGGGTTTCCGGCAGCGTCTATCTACTGGTCAAGGTCGGCAGGGACGGCAAGGTCGAAGATGCTTTTGCCGAACAGGTGAACCTTACCTTCCTCAGCAGGGAGAACGATCAGCGACGTGCCCGCGAGCTGTTGGCCAAGAGTGCGCTGGCCGGCGCCCGGCAGTGGACCTTCCGGGTTCCGACGCAAGGTCCTGGTGCCGCTCAACCGTTCTGGAACGTGCGCGTGCCGGTCAGCTATTCGCTGGACAACGGTGGTGCCGAGGGCCAGGAGCAGGGACGCTGGGTGAGCTATGTGCCCGGCCCGCGTGAGCGTGCACCGTGGCGCGAGGGTAGCGAGCAGCTTGGCTTCTCACCGGATGCGCTTGTCGATGGCAGCGTCAATCTGGTCGACAACAATGGCCCGCACCTGCTGACCCCGCTGCAAGGCAGCTGACCCTTACGGGTAGTGCCGAGCCATGCTCGGCAGGGCTTCACCGGTAAAGCCCCAGCCGAGCATGGCTCGGCTCTACAGGTAGGGCTGACACCCCGAAGCTGGCATCGTCGTCCCAATCAAAACACAACAAAAACCCCGCTTTCGCGGGGTTTTTGCCTGCGGCCAACTCCAACCGGAATCAGCGCTTCATCGAACCGAAGAACTCGTCGTTGGACTTGGTGTTCTTCATCTTGTCCAGCAGGAATTCCATCGCGGCGATTTCGTCCATCGGGTGCAGCAGCTTGCGCAGGATCCAGATCTTCTGCAGCAGCTCCGGCTCGATCAACAGGTCTTCGCGGCGGGTGCCGGAACGGTTGATGTCGATGGCCGGGTAGACGCGCTTCTCGGTGATGCGACGGTTCAAATGCACTTCGCTGTTGCCGGTGCCCTTGAACTCTTCGTAGATCACTTCGTCCATCTTCGAGCCGGTTTCAACCAGCGCGGTGGCGATGATGGTCAGCGAGCCGCCTTCTTCAACGTTACGTGCGGCACCGAAGAAACGCTTCGGGCGGTGCAGGGCGTTGGCGTCCACGCCGCCGGTCAGCACCTTGCCGGAGCTGGGCACGACGTTGTTGTAGGCGCGGGCCAGACGGGTGATCGAGTCGAGCAGGATCACCACGTCCTTCTTGTGTTCGACCAGGCGCTTGGCGCGCTCGATCACCATTTCGGCAACCTGCACGTGGCGCGCGGCCGGCTCGTCGAAGGTCGAGGAGACCACTTCGCCGCGCACGGTGCGCTGCATTTCGGTCACTTCTTCCGGGCGCTCATCCACCAGCAGCACGATCATGTGCACTTCCGGGTGGTTGGTGGTGATGGCGGTGGCGATCTGCTGCATCATCATCGTCTTGCCGGCCTTCGGCGGCGAGACGATCAGGGCGCGCTGGCCCTTGCCCTGCGGTGCCATCAGGTCGAGGATGCGACCGGTGATGTCTTCCGAGGAACCGTTGCCGCGCTCAAGCGTGAAACGCTTGCGCGGGAACAGCGGGGTCAGGTTCTCGAACAGCACCTTGTTCTTCGAGGCTTCGATCGGCTCACCGTTGATGGTGTCGACGATCGACAGCGCGAAGTAGCGCTCGCCGTCCTTCGGGAAGCGGATGCGGCCCGACAGGTGGTCGCCGGTACGCAGGTTGAAACGACGGATCTGGCTGGGCGAAATGTAGGTGTCGTCCGGGCCGGCCAGATAGCTGGCTTCGGCCGCGCGCAGGAAGCCGAAGCCGTCCGGCAGGATTTCCAGCACGCCGTCGGCGGCAACGCCGTCGCCATGGCGGGTCAGCACCTTGAGCAGGGCGAAGATCACATCCTGCTTGCGGGCACGGGCGACGCCTTCGGAGATCTGCAGTTGCTCGGCGATTTCCAGCAGCTTCTGCGCCGGCATCCGCTTCAGGTCGCTGAGCGAATAGACCGGGAAGCCTTCCGGCACGCTCGGCATCGAGCGCGGCACGAAATTGTCATTGCCGCCTTCGTTGCCCATGCCGTTGTCGTCACGCGGACGGTTGCGGTCACGGTCGCGACGGTTGCGGAAGCGGTCGCGGCGGTTGCCCTGACCTTGGCCCTGGCCCTGCTGATTGTTCTGGCCGTAGCGCTGCTGGTTGTTGCCTTCGCCGCCGTCCTGGCCACCCTGCGCGGCGTTGTCACCGGCAGAGGTCGCGGCCGGGGCCTGGCCTTCATTGCTGGACGCCGTCGCGGCGGGCGCGGGGGGCGGAGCAACCGGGGCAGGTGCCGGTGCGGCGGCTACCGGCGCCGGGGCGGCCGGAGCAGCTGGCAACGGCAGGGCCGGCTGGGCGGGGGCAGAGGCACCGCTGTCGGCGCTTTCAACTGCTTTGGCAACACGCGGCTTGCGCACGCGCTTCTCGACAGGAGCGTCGGTGCTCCCGGTTTCGGAAGGAGTGTTCTCGGACAAGTGCTTGATTCCTCTCGCTTGGATGTGCGAGCGCCCTGCGGGGCTGCGAATTGGTTGGGATGGTCCGGACGAGAACCCGTCCAGAGGGTGCGGCACGCGAATGCTGCCGGATGTAGCGACACTAACACCGCCAAGCGCGGCGGTGCAAGCGCCCGCAAAACCCTGTTGGGCCGCGGTATGGCGGCCAAATACCCTGGGCTGGCCGCGCCTGGCGGCGCAATGGCCGGCGGCAGGACGCCGCCGGGCCTTGCTTGATCAGACCAGTGCCTTGTCGATCATCTGGCTCAGCTGGCCCTTGCCGACTGCGCCGATCTGGGTGGCCTGGATCTGGCCATCCTTGAACAGCAGCAGCATCGGGATCGAGCGCACGTGGTACTTGATCGCGGTGGCGCGGTTCTCGTCCACATTGACCTTGGCGATCTTCAGCTTGCCGTCATAGGCATCAGCCAATTCGTCCAGAACCGGGGAAATCATCTTGCACGGGCCGCACCATTCAGCCCAGAAATCCACCAGGACCGGTTCGCTCGATTGCAGGACGGCGCTGTCGAAGTCGGCGTCGCCGACGTGTAAAACCTTATCGCTCACTTGGAGTCTCCTGGTGCAATGCGACTGCCCATGCCGGGTTGGCGGTCGCATTGCGGTAAACTGGGGCATTGCGCGGACAGTGGGCAGGGCCCAGGTGTCGCGCGACCCGGCGCAGGGGCCGCAGTGTGCGACGGTGCCCGAATCGATGCAAGCTGCCCGGCCACACTGACCGGCTGGCACTACAAAGACGAAACCAATGAGCGACAAACCGCTAACCGACGTGACATTTTCCTCCTTCGACCTGCAGCCGGCGTTGCTGGCGGGCCTCGAAGGCGCGGGTTTCACCCGCTGCACCCCCATTCAGGCACTGACCCTGCCTGTGGCTCTGCCGGGCGGCGACGTCGCCGGCCAGGCACAGACCGGCACCGGCAAGACGTTGGCCTTCCTGGTCGCCGTCGCCAACCGCCTGTTGACCCGTCCGGCGCTGGCCGACCGCAAGCCGGAAGATCCGCGCGCGCTGATCCTGGCACCGACCCGCGAGCTGGCCATCCAGATCCACAAGGACGCGATGAAGTTCGCCGCCGACACCGGCCTGCGCTTCGCGCTGGTCTACGGCGGCGTGGACTACGACAAGCAGCGCGAACTGCTGCAGCAGGGCGTGGACGTGATCATCGCCACCCCCGGCCGCCTGATCGACTACGTCAAGCAGCACAAGGTGGTTTCGCTGCACGCCTGCGAAATCTGCGTGCTGGACGAAGCCGACCGCATGTTCGACCTGGGCTTCATCAAGGACATCCGCTTCCTGCTGCGGCGTATGCCGGAGCGCACCACGCGCCAGACCCTGCTGTTCAGCGCCACCCTCAGCCACCGCGTGCTGGAGCTGGCATATGAGCACATGAACGAGCCGCAGAAGCTGGTGGTGGAAACCGAAAGCATCACCGCCGACCGCGTCCGCCAGCGCATCTACTTCCCGGCCGACGAAGAGAAGCTGCCACTGCTGATCGGCCTGCTGTCGCGCAGCGAAGGCGCGCGCACCATGGTGTTCGTCAATACCAAGGTATTCGTCGAACGCGTTGCGCGCGCGCTGGAACGTGCCGGTTACCGCGTGGGCGTGCTGTCCGGCGACGTGCCGCAGAAGAAGCGTGAGAGCCTGCTCAACCGCTTCCAGAAGGGCCAGCTGGAAATCCTGGTGGCCACCGACGTGGCCGCGCGCGGCCTGCACATCGACGGCATCAAGTACGTCTACAACTACGACCTGCCGTTCGACGCCGAAGACTACGTGCACCGCATCGGCCGCACCGCACGCCTGGGCGAAGAGGGCGATGCGATCAGCTTCGCCTGCGAGCGCTATGCGATGAGCCTGCCGGATATCGAGGCCTACATCGAGCAGAAGATCCCGGTCGAAGCCGTCACTACCGAACTGATGACCGCGCTGCCGCGTCCCGAACGTGCGCCGCTGCCGGAAGGCGAAGAAGGTGAAAGCGTTGGCGCCATCTTCCGCGAAGCCCGCGAGCAGAAGGCCGCTGACGAAGCCCGTCGTGGTGGTGGCCGCAGTGGTGGCAAGCCCGGTGAACGCCGTGGCGAGCGCAGCGCCGACGGCAAGCCGCGTCCGCCGCGCAAGCCGCGCGTCGAAGGCACCCCGGCCAATGCCGAAGGCACGCCCAAGCCGCCGCGTCCGGCCGCCGAAGGCGCGCCGAATGCCGCCAACAGCCCGGCAGTGGAAGGCGAGCGCGCACCGCGCAAGCGTCGTCGCCGTCGTCACGGTCGCCCGGTCGAGGGTGCCGAGGGTGCAGCACCGGCAGTGGCCAACAACAACGGCCCGGTGCAGGTACAGGCCAAGCCGATGCGTGCTGGCAACGACAGCGACTCGTTCCTGACCCGCCTGGGCCGCAAGATCCGCCGGATGCTGTCCGGTAGCTGATCGCCGCGAGCCTGTAGTGGGGGGGGGGGGGGGGGGGGCGGCGGCCGCCGGGCGGCGACGCACGAGAATCTGGGCGGGGGCGGGGCGCGCGGCGGGCGGGGCAGGCGCCC
>NZ_JBRRDY010000039.1:42500-45225 GCF_056759935.1 Stenotrophomonas sp. STEN035 | reverse complement strand
TCTATCGACATGTCATGTCGGCCAAGGCAACTTGAGGTTATATGGTCAAGCCACACGGATCATTAGTATCAGTTAGCTCAATGCATTGCTGCACTTACACACCTGACCTATCAACCACATAGTCTATATGGTTCCTTTAGGGGGCTTGTGCCCCGGGAAGTCTCATCTTGAGGCGCGCTTCCCGCTTAGATGCTTTCAGCGGTTATCGCTTCCGAACATAGCTACCCGGCAATGCCACTGGCGTGACAACCGGAACACCAGAGGTTCGTCCACTCCGGTCCTCTCGTACTAGGAGCAGCCCCTCTCAAACTTCCAACGCCCATGGCAGATAGGGACCGAACTGTCTCACGACGTTCTGAACCCAGCTCGCGTACCACTTTAAATGGCGAACAGCCATACCCTTGGGACCGACTACAGCCCCAGGATGTGATGAGCCGACATCGAGGTGCCAAACACCGCCGTCGATATGAACTCTTGGGCGGTATCAGCCTGTTATCCCCGGAGTACCTTTTATCCGTTGAGCGATGGCCCTTCCATACAGAACCACCGGATCACTAAGTCCTAGTTTCCTACCTGCTTGATCCGTCGATCTTGCAGTCAAGCACGCTTATGCCTTTGCACACAGTGCGCGATGTCCGACCGCGCTGAGCGTACCTTCGAGCTCCTCCGTTACTCTTTAGGAGGAGACCGCCCCAGTCAAACTACCCACCATACACGGTCCCCGATCCAGATAATGGACCTAGGTTAGAACGTCAAGCACGACAGGGTGGTATTTCAAGGATGGCTCCACTGCAGCTAGCGCCACAGTTTCATAGCCTCCCACCTATCCTACACAGACGAACTCAACGTTCAGTGTAAAGCTATAGTAAAGGTTCACGGGGTCTTTCCGTCTTGCCACGGGAACGCTGCATCTTCACAGCGATTTCAATTTCACTGAGTCTCGGGTGGAGACAGCGCCGCTGTCGTTACGCCATTCGTGCAGGTCGGAACTTACCCGACAAGGAATTTCGCTACCTTAGGACCGTTATAGTTACGGCCGCCGTTTACTGGGGCTTCGATCAAGAGCTTCGCCTTGCGGCTGACCCCATCAATTAACCTTCCAGCACCGGGCAGGCGTCACACCCTATACGTCCACTTTCGTGTTTGCAGAGTGCTGTGTTTTTGATAAACAGTCGCAGCGGCCTGGTTACTGCGACCCTCTTCAGCTATAGCTCGCATGAGCCACCAAAAAGGGTGCACCTTCTCCCGAAGTTACGGTGCCATGTTGCCTAGTTCCTTCACCCGAGTTCTCTCAAGCGCCTGAGAATTCTCATCCTACCCACCTGTGTCGGTTTACGGTACGGTCTGCGTAAGCTGAAGCTTAGGAGCTTTTCCTGGAAGCGTGGTATCAGTGACTTCGCCTTAAAGGCTCGTCTCGGTGCTCGGTCTTAAAGAATCCCGGATTTGCCAAAGATTCAAACCTACCGCCTTTCCCCAGGACAACCAACGCCTGGTACACCTAACCTTCTCCGTCCCTCCATCGCACTTACGCGAGGTGCAGGAATATTAACCTGCTTCCCATCGACTACGCATTTCTGCCTCGCCTTAGGGGCCGACTCACCCTGCGCCGATTAACGTTGCGCAAGGAAACCTTGGGCTTTCGGCGTGCGGGTTTTTCACCCGCATTATCGTTACTCATGTCAGCATTCGCACTTCCGATACCTCCAGCAAGCTTCTCAACTCACCTTCACAGGCTTACGGAACGCTCCTCTACCGCGCATAACAAAGTTATGCACTCCAAGCTTCGGTTTACTGCTTAGCCCCGTTAAATCTTCCCCGCAGACCGACTCGACCAGTGAGCTATTACGCTTTCTTTAAAGGGTGGCTGCTTCTAAGCCAACCTCCTGGCTGTCTGTGCCTTTCCACATGGTTTTCCACTTAGCAGTAAATTTGGGACCTTAGCTGTGGATCTGGGTTGTTTCCCTTTTCACGACGGACGTTAGCACCCGCCGTGTGTCTCCCATACAGTCCGTCTTGGTATTCGGAGTTTGCAATGGTTTGGTAAGTCGCGATGACCCCCTAGCCATAACAGTGCTCTACCCCCAAGAGGATACATATGAGGCGCTACCTAAATAGCTTTCGAGGAGAACCAGCTATCTCCGGGTTCGATTAGCTTTTCACTCCTAATCACACCTCATCCCCTACCTTTGCAACGGGAGTGGGTTCGGGCCTCCAGTGCGTGTTACCGCACCTTCACCCTGGGCATGACTAGATCACCCGGTTTCGGGTCTACTGCCCGCGACTATGCGCCCTTATCAGACTCGGTTTCCCTTCGCCTCCCCTATACGGTTAAGCTTGCCACGAACAGTAAGTCGCTGACCCATTATACAAAAGGTACGCAGTCACTCTTTCGAGCTCCTACTGCTTGTACGCACACGGTTTCAGGATCTATTTCACTCCCCTCTCCGGGGTTCTTTTCGCCTTTCCCTCACGGTACTGGTTCACTATCGGTCGGTCAGTAGTATTTAGCCTTGGAGGATGGTCCCCCCATATTCAGACAGGGTTTCACGTGCCCCGCCCTACTCGTCTTCACTGGAATGGCCCTTTTAAATACAGGGCTATCACCTTCTATGGCCGGCTTTTCCAAACCGTTTTTCTAGAACCATACCAGCTTAAGGGCTGTTCCCCGTTCGCTCGTCGCTACTCAGGGAATCTCGGTTGATTTCTTTTCCTCTGGTTACTTAGA
>NZ_JBRRDY010000039.1:0-40000 GCF_056759935.1 Stenotrophomonas sp. STEN035 | reverse complement strand
CTTTTTGAGAGGCGGCTGACTCGGCGGCTTCATCGTTGGCCCGAAGGCTTTTCGTCGAAGCGAGCCGCCTATTATGGCAGGCTTTTTGTTTCCGTCAACACCCTGTTTCGAGGTTGGTGACGTCGTTTCTTGGTGTCGGTCACTGCTGTGATCGGCGCCGTGAAGCGAGGAAGTGGATTCTAGACATCTTTGTGAAAATCGCAATCACTTTTTGTTGCAGGGCGGCAAATCGGCGGTTGGGGCCAGAGTTGGCAAAGTGCGCGACTGCTTCGGCTCGATTCTTTCCACTTTGTGGGGCGTTCCGGCCTGCTGACGGTCTGGCCAAGCGCGAATGCCTATGTGCCGCTCGGCTTGGCGGTGATGCTGCCGCTTTGGCTCGTCCGGTCCAGGGCAGCCATGTCGCAGGGCGAAGAGCTGCCCTCACCCCAACCCCTCTCCCGTAAACGGGAGAGGGGCTACTACTCCGCCAACCTTTATCTGGGACCGTAGAGCAGCTCTCTGGGCCACAATGCGGGTTGATCCGTTGCACCTCTATATAGATGACCAATCCGGCTTCGCGTTCGTTCTTCCGTGATCTCTCGCTGCCTGCCGTAGTTGCCGGCTTCATTACGGTGCTGGTGGGCTTTGCCAGCTCAGCGGTGATCGTGTTCCAGGCCGCGCAGGCCGTGGGGGCCGGGCAGGCCGAGATTGCGTCGTGGATGTGGGCGCTGGGCATCGGCATGGGCGTGACCTGTATTGGTCTGTCACTGCGCTACCGAATGCCGGTGGTGACGGCCTGGTCTACCCCGGGCGCGGCGATGCTGGTGGTCGGGGCAACCACGCTGCCGCTGTCCGATGCGATCGGTGCATTTGTGCTGGCCGCTTTGATGGGTGCATTGGCCGGTTTCTCAGGGGTGTTCGAGAAGGCGATGCGAAGGATCCCTGTGTCGCTGGCCTCAGGCATGTTGGCCGGGGTGTTGCTGCGCTTCGGCCTGGATGTCTTTGTTTCGGTGAACACCCAGCCTTTGCTGGTGCTGTTGATGTTCGCCACCTATCTGTTGGGGAGGCGCTGGTTGCCGCGCTATGCGGTGATCGCGACCTTGCTGGTGGGCGTGGCGATCGCCAGTGGCAAGGGGCTGATGCACATGGAACAGGTGCAGCTGCAGATGGCGCTGCCGGTGTTCACCGTGCCAACGCTGTCGTGGGCGGCATTGTTCGGCATCGCCCTGCCCTTGTTCATCGTGACCATGGCCTCGCAGAACGTACCCGGCGTGGCGGTGTTGAAGGCCTCGGGCTATGACGCACCGATATCGCCGGTGATCGGCTGGATCGGGGTGGTCAATACTGCGCTGGCGCCGTTCGGTGGCTATGCCTTGAACCTGGCGGCGATCACCGCGGCGATCTGCATGGGCCGGGATGTGCACGAGGATCCGGCGCGACGTTACACGGCGGCAGTGAGTGCCGGTGTGTTCTACATCGTGATCGGCTTGTTCGGCGCGACCGTGGCGGCAGTTTTCGCGGCGTTCCCCAAGGAGTTGATCGCGACGCTGGCCGGTATCGCCCTGCTCGGCACCATCGGCAACAGCCTGGCGGTGGCATTGAAGGAAGAGGCCGAGCGCGAGCCGGCGCTGGTGACCTTCCTGGTGACGGCATCGGGGTTGTCGATGGCCGGCATTGGTTCTGCGTTCTGGGGTTTGGTCGCCGGCGTGATCACCTTGTTGGTGCTGCGCCGGCCTGCGCCGCTGCGCTGAGCTCCCCGGCTGGGCAATCAGTGCGCGCCTGCTCGTAGCAGGTGCGCACTGAAATAGTTCAAGCAATCGTGTACGCAATCATCGCGTTGATCGCGACCATCACGAATACACCAGTTACCACGGCTGCGATGCTGGTCCCGCCGCGCATGCGCAGCGTCGCCCGCAACGCGTGAACGCCCGCGGTATTGGCTGACGTCGCCCGCTGGATCTGCTTCTGCGCATGCTTCAGGTAGAACGCATTGCCTAGACCACCGGCGGCAACCGCAATACCTATAGTGACGCCCCATGCCGCGAGATCCGGGATGCGCATGATGCGCAGCGCGGTTGCCAGCAGCACGGATCCGCCGCCCCACAGCACGGCGAGCGCGTACATCTTGCGATAGAGCATCCACATCACACCGAAGCAGAACGCCGGCCAGTGCCAGGTGTCCTTGGCATTGGGATGTTTTCCATCCAAATGCCATTTCCTGCGGTACTTATCGAAGTTATTGCCAACGAAAACGGCGTAGGGCTTCAGCTTGTCGTCCATCAGTGGCAGCGGTTCGCCGACAACGGCCGCTGGTGCCGCGTACGGATTACCGCTGTCGTGGTAGCCCTCAGCTGGCTCCGGCATGGTCAGTTCCTGCGCGACGTCCTGCAGCGGTTGCCATTGCTCCATGCCCGCGCGCCATACCAGCGCCGACGGCGCCAGCCCACCCTCGGCGAACAGTTGCTTGAACTGCGAGGTAGCGAGCGGCCCCTGCCGCTCATGCTGCGCATCGGTGTAATACCACTGCGTACTCGGCATTGCTTCTTCCTTGATAGAACAACGACGGACTTGATGACAACGCCAGGCGGCGGCGCCCGGCCGCTCACTCGCCTCTGACAAACAGAGTCCAAGCATCAAAGCGGCTTTACTTCGAACACCTGTTTAAGGATGTGGCGTCCACCCGGGGCCAGCTCGATCACATCCGGTCCTGCGTTGGCGGCTTCCACGCAGACGTAATTACGCCACGCTGCACCGATGTCCTCCATCTTTGCCGCACCGGCCTCGCCTGCGTTCCAGACCACGGCGGTGCGGCTGCCGCTGGTGCTGATGTCGATTGCCCGCTTGAAACCCGGGTCACGCAGCACGTAATGGCCACCGGCCTGGGTGTAGAGGCGGTCACTGCGGCCCGGGTCGCGCGGATCACGCAGGTTCCAGTCGCCCTTCTGCACATAGGCGCTGCCGTTGTCGAGCTTGTCCAGGTAGGTGAGCCCGTCCAGGCCGCTGACATCCACCTTCAAGGCATCGCTGACATTGAAGTAGTTGTGCAGCGCCTGGGTAAAGCTGGTCGCCTGGTTGCCGGTGTTCTCGGTGATCAGTTCCTGCTCCAGGGTGCGGCCGATGCGCACCACCATCTGCAGGCGCAGGCTCAGGCTTTCCATCACCGGCGGTGCAAGGGTCAACACCACGCTGCCATCGGCTTCGCGGCGTGCATCGCGCAGTTCCCAGGCGATGGTGCGCACGAAACCATGTGCAGGCACGTCATTGCCCTGCCCTTGCCGCGAGAAGTACGGCCAGCACACCGGCGCACCACCGCGGATGGGCGTGGGCGGCTGCTTGGCGGTGGGCGAGAGCCACATCACGTCCTGGCCACCGTTGGGTACGAAGGACAGCAGCTGCCCACCAAACACGCTGATGGCAGCGGTGGAGAACGGGGTTTCCACCTTCCATGCGCTGAAACCCTTGAAGTCGCCTGTGCTCAGGCCCTGCACTTCCTTCATTGAAACCTTGCTCCGTACGATCGGTGATTGGACAAGTTGCTGGTAGTTGGGCGGCAGCTGGAACGCGGTGGGCTGCGCCGGTTTGGCGTTGCGCAGCGCCTGCAGGATGCGGATGCCGGCACGGCCGTCGGCCTGCTTCCAGCCCAGGCGCTGCTGTTCGACCTGGATGGCGCGGCGGGTGGCGGTGCCGACCATGCCGTCGGCAGCACCGATATCGTGACCACGTGCAAGCAGCAGGGTCTGCAGTTCGCGGCGCTCGTCGCGGCCAATACCAGGGTCATCGGTGGGCCAAGTGGCGCTCAGGCCGGTGCCGCCGCGCAGGCGGTCTGCCAAGGTGGCGATGGCCAGGGCGTAGCTCTCGGCAGCGTTATAGGAGTAGATCGCGTCGTAATTGCGGAACACCAGCAAGGCAGGGCCCTTGGCGCCGGCCGGCAGCAGCAGGGCGGCATTGCTGTCATCAGCGATGGCCGACACCTGCAACGGCTTGCCGTTGGCCAGGGTGATGCCCAGCGCGCGCCAGTCGGCCAGCGGCTTGCGCTTGGTACGCCCGGCAAGTGCGGCATTGAAATTGGCCGGGATACGTACTTCCACGCCCCACGGCTGGCCGCTGCGCCAGCCGGATTGCTTCAGATAGTTGGCGGTTGAGGCCAGTGCATCGGGAATGCTGGCGACCAGATCGCGGCGGCCGTCGCCATCACCGTCCACAGCGATGCGGGCGTACGTCGATGGCATGAACTGGGTGTGGCCGAAGGCGCCGGCCCAGGAGCCGGTCAGGCCGGTGGGATTCAGGTCGCCTTTGTCGATCAGCTTGAGCAGGGCCAACAGCTCGCCCTTGAAGAAGGGCTGGCGGCGGCCGTTGCAGGACAAGGTGGCCAGCGACTGCAGCAGCGGACGTTTGCCGAACACGCGGCCGTAGTCGCTCTCCACGCCCCAGACCGCGACGATGGTGGCCGGATCGACACCGTACTGGGCACTGACCTGGTCCAGCAGCGTGCGGTGCTGGGTAAGCAGCGCGCGGCCATCGGCGATACGACGGCTGTCGACCAGCGAGGCCAGGTAGTCCCAGATCGGGGTGGTGAACTCGGGCTGCGCGTCGAGCAGCGGCAGCACGCTCAGGTCGGGTGTGATGCCGCTGAAGACCTGATCAAACTTTTCGCCGCTGATGCCCTGGGCAACGGCGGCGCTCTTGAGTGAGGCACCACAGCTGCCGAAGTCGGTGATTGCGGCTTGGGCAGGGATGGCCAACGTCAGCGCTGCCATGGTGGAGCCTGCACGCAGCAGGTTGATCGGGTTCATCCATACGCTCCTTGCACTGGAGCTTGATGATAAGCGCTGCGGTTGCGTTTGGTTGCGGGAGCGGCGTGAGCCGCGAGGCTGAGAGTTGTTTGAGGAGGCGAAAGCCGAAAAACCAAAGGCCAAAAGCCAAAAGCCAGAAGCCAAAAGCACCCCTCCCCAACCCTCCCCTGCGCGTTGCGCAAGGGAGGGAGCGAGAGCGTAGTGCCGAGCCATGCTCGGCAGAGGCTTCACCGGTAGAGCCTCAGCCGAGCATGGCTCGGCTCTACCGAGAGGACGTCGCCACCCTCTCCTTCGCGATGCATCTGGGAGCCGGATGCGTCAGCCGGCGGCATCCAGGTAGTACCAGCGGCCGTCGATGCGCTGAAAGCGGCTGTGCTCGACCATCTTCACCGCGCTGCCGCCACCTACGCGATAGCGGGCCGTGAACACGACGTCGGCGGTGTCTTCGCCGGTGACCGCATGGCGCTGCACGCTCAGACCCAGCCATTGCGTGCGCTGGCCAGGAGCATCTTCCAACGAGAGCGTGGCCGGGCGGGTGTCCGGGTGCCAGCTGGCCAACAGGTAGTCGACGTCCTTGAGCACATAGGCGCTGTAGCGCGAACGCATCAGTGACTCGGCATCCGGTGCGGCCTGGCCGGCGTGGTAACGGCCACAGCAGGCCGCATAGGTCTGATCGCGGCCGCAGTGACAGGGAGAGGTGGGAGTTGTCTGCATTGCTGCATTTTCATCCACAGACGCTGCGGTTCCAAGCGATGGCCGGGCGCCGAGCGTAAGGCGTCGCATCCTGCGCCGGTGCCGCCATGCGGGCGTTGATTCCACCCGAACCAGCGTGGCCACCGGCCATCACTGTATCCATGGTAGCGGCTTGCGCCAGTGTCGCAGTGATTGGCACGCGGAAGGCACTGCGGGTAGCACGCCGTTGATCCTCAAGCGTTTCCCTGGATTGGTGTTGATGTTCATCGTGCGCATGGCATGGAACAGCTTGGGCGGCTTGTAACCACGCTATTTCTGGACAGTTGTCCGCACATTGTTTTCTTGCCGATTCACGTCACATATTTGCGCGACTCCCGCCACTCCCCGAATGGGGCAGCCATGAAGCGCCGCCATGTGATCGCTGCAATTTTCCTGCTTGCAGGTTTGCTGCTGGGTTGTCTTCCGGTGTTCTACGCGTTGCATCAAGCCCGACAACAAGCCATCGGCGACAAGTACAGGGAGCTGGATGATGTGGCGCTTGGGCTTGATCGGCGGGTGCGCAACGCGCTCGCCATGCTGGCCAGAATGCATGCCGAAATGTCGGCCAGGGAAGAGGCCGCGTGCAGCCCTGCAGGCATCCGGCATCTGCAACGGGTAGCAGCGCGAACCCAGATATCCATCGCGGCGTTGTATCTGCAGAACCACCGCGTGGTCTGTTCCTCCAGCGATCCGCTGATGCAGCACTTGGTGCTTGGGCCGGCGTCACGGAAGCGCGCCGATGGCATCCGCGTCTATTCCGATGTGCGACTGCCTGGCGTGCATGATCGCAGCTATGCGGTGATGGAGAAGGAGGGCTATGCATTGTTGGTATACCCGGAAGGCGTGATCGCGCCGTTCGTTCGCGCCGACCTGTCATTGGGCCTGTTCACGCCCCACAACGGCTTGTACAGCGTTCGCAACGGTGGCGTGCTCGATCACTGGGCATCATCCGGTACTACTGCGGGCGCTTCGAGCCATTTTCTGGATGCCGATGCCGGTTACCTGGTGGTGCGGCACATCATGCAGAGCGGAGACGACGGGGTGATCGTCGCCACGCCAATTGCCACCATCGATGCCCGCATGGCTCGGTTTGGGCGTTGGTTCATCCCCGCCGGTATCGTGATCGGCTTGAGCCTGCTGGCCAGCGTGCTGCTGTTAAGTCGGCACCAGCTCTCACCGCGCAACCAGTTGCTGCGTGCGCTCGGAAAGGGCCAATTCTTCCTGCTGTATCAACCACTGATCGATCTGCATGATGGCCGCTGCATTGGCGCCGAGGCGCTGCTGCGTTGGCAGTACGAAGAGGCCACGGTGCTGCCGCCTGACCGCTTCATTCCCATCGCTGAAGAATCCGGGCTCATCCAGCAGATCACACAACAAGTGCTGCAACTGGTTGAAAAGGACATGGGCAGCTTCCTGCGGCGTGTGCCGGCCTTCCGCCTTGCGGTGAACCTGGCTGCCAGCGATCTGCAATCGGAGCAGACACCCAGGCTGCTGGGCGAGATGCTGCAGAACATCGGCCCGGGCTGTGGCCAGTTCGTGGTGGAGGCCACGGAGCGTGCGCTGTTGGAAGAGACCAGTGCATTGAGCGTGCTCGATGCGATCCGCGCACTGGGTATTGAACTGGCCATCGACGATTTCGGCACCGGCTATTCCAGCCTGGCCTACCTGGCCACCTATCCGTTCGACATCCTCAAGGTGGACAAAAGCTTCACCTCCACCGCCTGCACCCAGGCCGTGACCAGCCAGGTGGCCGAGCACATTCTCGACCTTGCCCATACTCTGGGCATGCAGACCTTGGCCGAAGGTATCGAAAGCACGGAGCAGGCCGACTTCTTCCGCTGTCGAGGGGTGTTGTATGGCCAAGGCTATCTGTTCGGCCGGCCGATGAGCGCCGAGGCGCTGTTCCAGTTTGTGGCTGCCGACACCCGTGCGTATCAACCTGCGCTGCACGGGCAATTGCCACGCGGCCCCGTTCCAAGCGATACGCCGCTGCACTGAGCGTATGCTGTCGCGCCCTGCGCCGGAGTTGCCATGCTGGAATTGATTCCCCCCGAACTGCCCTGGCTGCTGGTCATCGCCTTCATCGCGGGGCTGGTGGATGCGGCGGTCGGCGGTGGTGGTCTGATCCAGCTGCCGGGTTTGTTCACTGCCCTGCCACAGCAGACACCAGCGGCCCTGCTCGGCACCAACAAGTTCAGTTCGGTGTTCGGTACCGGCGCCTCGGCGCTGCGCTATGCGCGCGCGGTACGCTTCCCATGGCGGCCGGTGTTGTTGGCAGCAGCCGCCGCGTTTGCGTTCTCTTTCCTCGGTGCCACCGCGGTGACGCTACTGTCCAAGGAGGCGGTACGGCCATTGGTGCTGACCCTGCTGATCGTGATGCTGGGCTATACGCTGGCCAAGAAGGACTTCGGTGCGCTGCACCGGCCACGCGAGGTTGGCCGCCGTGAGTTGCTGATCGCGTTGGCGATGGGCGGGGTGATCGGTTTCTACGATGGCTTCTTCGGTCCCGGCACCGGCAGCTTCCTGATCTTCCTGTTCGTGCGCTTCTTCGGGCTGGACTTTCTGCGCGCCTCGGCGGCCTCCAAAGTGGTCAATCTGGCGACCAATGTGGCGGCATTGTCCTTCTTCGTGCCCAGCGGCAATGTGCTGCTGGTGCTCGCCATTCCGATGGCGGCGGCCAACGTGCTGGGCGCGGTGACCGGCACCCGGCTTGCCCTGCGCGGCGGCACCCCATTGATTCGCAAGCTTTTTGTGGTGCTGGTGGTGGTGCTGATCGCACGCATGGCCTGGGATACCTTCCGCCCGGCGTGAAGCCCACCTGCACATAGCTAAATCTTCATCACTGGAAATTCTTGACGTACATCACATAGTGGCGCAGCAAGAAGCCAACCCAAGGATGGCGCCACCCATGAAGAATCGCTACCGAATCGCCGCACTGCTGCTGCTCGCCGCCGCGATACTCGCCTGTGTGCCGGTGCTGTACTCGCTGCATCAAGCTCGCAAACAGGCCATCCGCGAGAAATACGTGCTGCTCGATGATGTGTCGACCAGCATCAGCCGCGAGGTGGCCAGCACCATCGATGTGATCGAGCGCCTGCGTGCGGAAATGCGCAGCAGCGGCGATGCCCCCTGCAGCCCAGCCGGGCTGCTGCGCATGCAGCGCTTCGGCATCAGCTCGCACATCGTCAAAAGTACGCTGTACCTGCAGGACGGCAAGGTCGCCTGCTCCTCTGGCGGCGCGCTGATGCAGCAGATCGTGCTGCCGCCAGGTCCGTTGCGTGCACCTGATGGCGTGCAGGTCTACACCCACGTACAGGTGCCAGGTCTGCCGGGGCGTGAGTTCGTGGTGCTGGACAAGGGCGGCTATGCATTGCTGGTCTACCCCGACGGGCTGATTACCCCGTTCGCCCGCCCTGATCTTTCACTGGCGCTGTTCAACAGCATGGATGGCCGCTATGTGGCGCGTCAGGGCACGCTGCTGCAACGCTGGGCCACCGCCGCCGTCGACAAGGACAACGACGGCCACTTCACCGACGAGGAGGCTGGCTATCTGGTGGTGCGGCGGGTGCTGCGTCCTGGTGGTACTGGCGTGATCGTGGCCACACCATTGGCCGCGGTCGACGCGCGCATGGCGCAGTTCGCACACTGGTTCATACCGCTGGGCATCATTGCCGGACTGGCAGTGCTGGGCATGGCGCTGGTGATGATCCGCCGCCAATGGTCTACCCGCGCCGAGTTGTTGCGGGCGATCAACAAGGGGCATTTTTTCCTGATGTATCAACCGGTGTTCAGCCTGCAGGACGACACCTGCATCGGGGCCGAGGCGCTGCTGCGTTGGCAGCATGAGGACGGCACCGTGGTGCCACCGGACCGCTTCATCCCATTTGCCGAGGATGCCGGGTTGATCCAGCTGGTTACCCGGCGCGTGCTGGAATTGGTGGTCAAGGACCTGAGCGGCTTCTTCCGCCAATACCCGCGCTTCCGCCTGGGCGTGAATCTGTCGCCGCGTGACCTGCAGTCGATGGAGACCCCGCAGCTACTGGCGGAGATGCAGCGTGCAATCGGCATTGGCAATGGTAGGTTCGTGGTGGAAGCCACCGAACGCGGCCTGCTCGAGGAAGCAAGCGCGCAGGACGTGGTGGCAGCGATCCACGCGATGGGCATCGAAATCGCCATCGATGACTTCGGCACCGGCTATTCCAGCCTCGCCTACCTGACCACCTATCCATTCGACATCCTCAAGGTGGACAAGAGTTTCACCTCCACCGCCTGCACCGAAGCGGTGACCAGCCAGGTCGCGACCCATATCATCGAGCTGGCACGCAGCCTGGGCATGCAGACCCTGGTGGAAGGCATCGAGACCCAGGAGCAGGCGGATTTTTTCCGCGACAAGGGCGTGATCTACGGGCAGGGGTATTTCTTCGGCCGACCGATGCGGGCAGAGGACCTGAGTGTGTTCGTGCCATTGCATACGCATCCTGGGCAACATGCAGCGCAGTAGTCAGCCACGAACAACAAGCCTGCCCACCCGGATTGATCCCACGCAATGCGCCTGCAAGGCAAACGCGGGAGCCTATCCACATGCGGAATGACCGCAGCTGTGGAAACGCCCCATGCAACACGATTTTGCCGGCCGCATTGCGCTGGTTACCGGTGCCGCCTCCGGAATTGGCGAGGCGGTGGTGCGGCAATTGGCCGCGCGCGGCGCGCAGGTATTGGCCGCCGATATCGATGGCGATGCCGCCACCGCCGTGGCCATGTCGCTGGGCGAACGGGTACAGCCGCTACAAATGGATGTCAGCGACCCGGATGCGGTGCGGCTGATGGTCAACGCATGCAACGAACGCTTCGGTGGCCTGCACCTGGCAGTCAACAATGCCGGCATCAGCGGCGCCAGCCTGCAGACCGCCGACTATCCAGTGGAAGAATGGCACCGCGTGCTCGGGGTCAACCTGCATGGCGTGTTCTACTCGATGAAGTACGAGATCCCCGCGATTCTGGCCAGCGGCGGCGGCGCAGTGGTCAACATGGCCTCGATCCTCGGGAGCAATGGCTGGGCCGGCGCGGCCGCCTATGTGGCGGCCAAGCACGCATTGGTCGGCATGACCAAGAGCGCTGCACTGGAATACTCCGCGCGCGGGTTGCGGATCAACGCGGTGGGCCCTGGCTTCATCGATACACCGCTGCTGCAGAGCATGGACGAGCGCGCCTATGCCGGGTTGGTGGGACTGCACCCGCTTGGACGCCTGGGCACGGCCGAAGAAGTGGCGGCATTGACCTGCTTCCTGTTGTCGGACAAAGCCTCGTTCATCACCGGGAGCTACCACTTGGTCGACGGAGGCTATTCAGCACGATGAATTGATGTAACACCGGTTTCATTATGTGAATTCAGGTTCGCGTTGAGACGTCTCCGCTTGTCTGCGCCTAACGAATTGCTTACAAATCGGCTACGCCCGTCATGGTGGCGGGCACGTAGTCCGGCAATCACCAGGAGCATTCCGATGACGTTGTTACCGCTACGCCCGCGCCGCCTCAGCTGCGCTGTCCGCTTATCGCTGTTGTGCCTGCTGCCCAGCGCGGCCTTCGCGCAACAGGCACCAGACAGCACGCCCAAGACCCTGGACAGCATTCAAGTCACGGGTACCCGCATCAAGAAAGCCGAACTGGAAACCCAGGTTCCGGTCCAGGTACTTACCCGCGAAGCCATTGAACGTACCGGTTACAGCTCGATTGCCGATGTGGTGCAGCACCTCACCGCCAGCGGCGCATCGCTGAGCACCAAGCTCAACTCCAGCGGCAACTTCGGCTTTCCACCCGATGGCGGCGGCGTCGGCGCCGGCGCAGCAACGGTCGATCTGCGTCACCTCGGGGCCAAGCGCGTCCTGGTGCTGGTGGACGGCATTCGCTGGGTCAATGAATCCTCCGGCTCGGGCGTAGGTTCGTCGGTGGACTTGAACACCATTCCGCTGGCGATCGTGGAGCGCATCGAAGTACTGGAAGACGGCGCGTCCTCGCTCTACGGTTCCGATGCAATTGCCGGCGTGGTCAACATCATCACCAAGAAAGGCGCCGAAGGCGGCCATGTCGACGTGCAGTACGGCGACTACAACCTCAAGGGCGGCGGCACCAGCAGCGTCGATCTGAGCTTTGGTGGCAGCAGCGATCGTGCGCAATGGATAGTCGGCGCGTCGTGGTTCAAGCAGAAAGAGATCAGTTCATCCGAATACCTGTGGGCGCGCGAACCGGTCCCCGGCACCGGCCTGGCCAACGGCAGCTCGGCCACACCGCAGGGCCGGCTGGTGTTTGCCGACCCCAGTGGCAATACCTACAACATCACCTCCAATACCGGCGTCACCAAGCCGGTGTTCGATCCCAGCCAAACCGGCTGTACCCGCACCGACGACTACCATTGCTTCGCCAGGGCGGACCGCTTCAACTTCGCGCCCTACAACCTGCTGTTGACCCCGAACGAACGCAAATCGGTATTCGGCCAGGTACGTTTCGAATTCACCCCGAACGTCAGTGGTTGGTTCCGCGGCCTCTACAGCGAGCGTGAATCCGCCAACCAGGCCGCGCCAGAGCCGTTCTTCCTCGGCACCGATGCCGGCGTCTACAACGACTGGGCCGAAACCAAGCTGGTGATCTCGGCCAACAATCCGTACAACCCGTTCGGCTTCGACCTGACCACGATGGGCGCCAATCCCAACCTGTTCCTGTTGGGCCGACGACCTGTCGAAGGTGGTCCGCGCCGCTACGAACAGGATGTGAAGACCTGGTATGCCGCGGGCGGCCTGGATGGTGTGTTCGAGGTCAACCAACGCACCTGGAACTGGGACGTCAACGTGATGTCCAGCGAAAGCAAGGCGACCCAGACCAATACCGGCAGCTACAACATCAAGCACATCAACCAGGCGCTGGGCGATCCAGCGGCGTGTGCGGCCATCGCCGGTTGCGTGCCACTGAACCTGTTTGGCGGCCCCGGCACCATCACCCCGCAGATGCTGGCGTGGATCTCACCGATCGTGCGTGACCGCAGCAAGAACACGCTGTCGTTGGGCTCGGCCAATATCACCGGCGAGTTGTTCGACATCTGGGCCGGGCCGGTGTCCTTCGCCGCCGGTGCCGAATGGCGCCGCTACAAGGGTGAGTACCACCCCGACCCGATCACCATCGCCGGTGAGTACAACGGCGTGCCGTCGGGCGTGACCATCGGCAGCTACTCGGTGAAGGAGGCCTACGTCGAGTTCGATGTGCCGCTGGCGCGCGAAGGCTTCTGGGGCAAGAGCCTGGACCTGAGCATTGCCGGTCGCTACTCGGACTACTCCACCTTCGGCGGCACCAACACCGGCAAGATCGGCCTGCGCTGGCAGCCGGCCGACGAACTGTTGCTGCGCATGTCGTTCGCACAGGGCTTCCGTGCGCCATCGATCGGCGAGCTGTACGGCACGCTGAGCCGCTTCGACGCCACCATCGTCGACCCCTGCAACAACGCCGCCTCCACCACCCCCAAATGCGTTGCCGATGGCGTGCCGCCCGGCTACGAGCAGGCCAATCCGCAGATCTCGGTGGTGACCTCCGGCAATCGCGACCTGCAACCCGAAGAAAGCCGCTCGTTCATGGCCGGTGCTGTCTGGAGCCCAAGCTGGGCCGAAGACAGCAGCTGGGCCAGCAAGCTCGACCTGGGTGTGACCTTCTACCGCCACACCATCGACAAGGCCATCCAGGCACCGGATGCGCAGGCCATCATGGACCGCTGCATCGATACCCGCGATGCCGTTGCCTGTGCGAGCTATACACGCAACGACCGCGGCCAGATCGTGCGCTTCGAGGACATCCTCGCCAACCTCGGTACCATCAACACCAGCGGCTGGGACTTCAACGCGCACTGGCTGTTGCCGGAGACCGGCTGGGGCCAGCTCGGTTTCGACTGGAAGGCAACCTGGGTAACCCGCTACGAGCTGATCAACGAATCCGGCCAACCTGAGCCGAAGGGCCCGGGCATCGAAGTCAGCGACAGCTCGATCCCGGAATGGAGCTCGACCTTGAGCACCAACTGGGACTTCCGCAACTGGAACGTGAACTGGACGATGCGCTACATCGACCGGCTGCGTGAAAGCTGTGCCGGTGCCAATGGCTTTGCGATCTGCACCGACAGCGTTGCCGACCAGCATTGGTTGGGTGCGACCACCTATCACGACGCGCAGATCAGCTGGCGTACCGATGCGTGGATGAAGGGGGTAAAGGTGAGCGTTGGTGTCAACAACGTATTCGACAAGAACCCGCCGATCTGCCTGAGCTGCACGCTCAATGGCTATGACCCGGGAACCTACGACCTGCCCGGCCGCTATACCTACGCAAAGCTCAGCATGGATTTCTGAGTTGGAAACGACCAAGGGAGCCGTAAGGCTCCCTTGGTCCAATGCCGTTGTTGTAGGAGCGGCGTAAGCCGCGAAGCCGGTGGGCCCGAGTGCCCAGTCCGCTGAAATTCCTGCTGACCCAACGCCGGGCTTGTCTCGATTGCAGATTGATCGACGGCGGCAGGCGGTCCTGCTTCGCGGCTTACGCCGCTCCTACAAGAGCTGGATTGCTCAGCGCAGGAATGCGCCAGCGAGCGCCATCAGCAGCAGCACCAGTACCGGCAGCATCGACAGGCCGAAACCCAGGCCGCGGCTGGATGGGTTGCCGACGTAGGCGCGCCAGTAGATGAAGCGGCCAATCAGATATACCGCGCCGATACCTGCCACCCATTCGGCTGGCCAGAAGCGTGCAGCGATCAGCATGGACGGCAGCAGCGCGACCATCAGCTCCAAGGTGTTCATCTGCACGCGGTAGGCGCGCTCGAAGCCTTCGTGGCCGGTAACGGCAGGCGCCTTGACGCCGTAGCGACCGCGCGCGCGGCCGACCAGCACAATGAAGAACAGGTATTGCAGCACCACCAGGGCGGTGATGATTTCCACGTAATGCATGCTGATCTCCGTTGCGCGTGTAGTGGGTTATGGGAGGGTAACAAGCGCAGCGATGGCTTTGCCCTGGCTGTGCTCCCTCCCTTTGGCCGAAGGCCAAGGGGAGGGTTGGGGAGGGGTGCTTTGGCTTTGGCTCAATGCAACAGCCGAAGCAGAGTCAAAAGCTCCCCCCATCCGCCCCCCGCCTTCGCGGGGGCAGGCTCTTCGGGCACCTTCCCCCGCAAGCGGGAGAAGAAAAAGCTCAGCTGCCCTGACAATAGGGAAACCCTCGCTTCCTTGTCCGTCAGGCCGGAATATTCTTCTTCGGCGAAGCCTTCTTCGCAGCTTTCTTCACCGCAGGCTTGGCTTCCACTTCCGCCACAGCTTCAGCAGCCGGCGCTTCAACCTCGGCATCAGCAGTCGCGCTGGACGCAGCCGCTGCTTCAACAGCAACCGGCACATCCACCGCGTCTTCCGCACTGGCCTGCGCCATCGCACCGCGCGCACGCGCCGGCAGCTTCAGGCGATTGCCTTCGTCGTCGTACTCGATCAGCAGTACGCCCGAATCGTGACGGCCGCTGATCTCGACGAAGCAGGCACCGCCGATGAACGGCTCCAGCGTCATCACCGACTTCAGCGGCGTTGCCACCACCATCTGGAAACCGAAATTCTCGAAGATGTTCATCGCCAGCGCGGTGAACTCGTTATCGGCCTTGTCGAAGGCTTCGTCCAATACCACCGCGGCGTAACGTGGCAGCTCACCGTCTTCGCCACCCAGCTGGTAGCGCAATGCGGCGGCAAGACAGGTCGTCGCCAGCTTCTGCCGCTGGCCACCGGACTTGCCGGCGCCGCTGCGGTAGATTTCCACCTGCTCGCGAGTGTCAGCATCCAGTTCGACGCCGATGAACTCCACATGCAGGCGCACGTCGAGCACCTGCTCGCGCCAGCGGCGCAGCTCAGGCTCCTGCGCGCCAAGGCGACGCACCAGCTCACGCAACACGTTGAACTGCGACTCGGCCAGTGAGCGGTCTTCAGTCTGCTGGTGGGTCAGCACCGCACGCAGTTGCAGCTGGAAATCCTGCACTTCCGGCAGGCGCCGGTCGTGCACGTCGATGGCCAGCACCGTGCCGCGGTTGAATGCGACCTGCTCCAGCGAGGCGTTGACCTCGTCCATGCGCTGCTTGATCGCCTTGTGCGCTTCGGCGGTATGCCGCTGCAGGGCCAGCAGGTTGTTCTTGCTCTGTGTCTGCAGCAGCTCGAAGAAGCGCCCTTCATGGCGCGGCAGACCGTCGCTTTCAAGACGGGTCAGACGTGCAAGGAAATCGTCGGCGCTGCTCAGCGACACGGTGAAGTCACCGGAGTCTTCCGGCCACTGCTGGGTGTATTTGCGGAAGCAGTCCAGCAGATGCTGGGTCAGCTTGGCATCGCGGCCCTGGCTGCTGCCGAGTTCCTCGGCCAGCCCACGTTCGACCACGCGGAAGTGGCTTTCCAGGCTTTCGAGATTCAAGCCCGGCAGGATGTTCAAACGCTCTTCCAGACCTTCGCGCTGCAACTCGGTCAACGGTGCGCTGGCGACGCGCGCCTGGCCGTTGTCACGCAGTTGCTCCAGGCGTGCACGCTCGCGTGAGAACTGACCGCGCTCAAGCCGCACGTCTTCATAGGTGCGCTTGCCCTGATCACGCAGGCCGCGGGTCAATTCAATCTGCTGACCGATGCGGGCCAAGGCGGTGTCGCCTTCGCGCAGGTCGACCAACTGCTCGTCGATATCGCTCAGGCGCTGCAGACGCGGGCCGACGTCGATTTCGTCCCAGTCGCGCTCGATCAATGAGTGCGCAGCCAGCTGCTTTTCCTGCCCGCTTTCGCGCTGCTTGCGCAGCATTGCCACGTCGGCCTCGCTGCGGGCGATGCGCTGGGCCAGCTCCTGGCCTTCGCGTTCAAACACGCGACGCTTGTCGCGGTTGTCGTGGCCCAGCATCCAGCGCTTGCGATCGTTGACCGCGTGGCGGTCATCCTTTTCGTAGCGGTCGCCGGGATGCTTGATCTGGCCTTCGCGGGTCAGCGCACGATCTTCGCTGCGCAGCTGGCCGGCGTTTTCCACGCAGGTGTAATCAAAGCGGCGCTGCAGCTCGTTGTAGACCCAATCGCCGTAGGGGTGATCGCGCAACTGCAGCTTGTGGATCAGCGAACGCTTCTCCGGCTCGCGTGCGTGCAGCAGTTCATTGTCACGGATGCGGAAGTACACCAGCTTGGTGCCCAGATGGGTACGGTTGGCCCACTCGGCGACCTGCTGGTGATTCTTCTCGTCGACCAGCAGCGATTGCGCGAAACCATGCAGCACGCGCTCGATCGCACCGCGCCAGCCAATCTGGTCTTCGCGCACCTGGATCAACTCGCCAACGAAGGGCAGCGCGGACTCGGACAGACCGGTGTCATCGCACAAACGTGCGCGCATCTGCTGCAGCGGCGCCGGGATCGAGCTCGGTGCAGCCTTCAGCGATTCCAGTTCCACCCGCAGTGCGGCGAAGCGCTTCTCGTCGTCGCGGCGCTCGGCCATGCGCTCGGCGATGGCGTCGTCGACGGTGCCGGCACCGGACTTGGTGCCATCGATCAAGGCACGCGCCTGCTCCACCTGTTCGGAAAAGCCGCTGGCGGTTTCAGCCAGCACCATGCCGAGCTGACGGCAGGCGCCTTCCAACTGCTTGCGGCGGCGGCTGCGTTCTTCGACTTCGCGCTCGATGCGGATCCGCTCGCGCTCGAGCTCGTCGATACGCTCACCGCCCTGCTCGCGCTGCTGGCGTTCAAGCTCGACCAGCTTCTGTTCGTGGTTGTCCAGCGACTGCCGACGCTGCCCTTCCTCGCCCATCAGGCCGCGGTCGAGCATCTCCACTTCTTTCAGGCGCTCGTTGACCAGCTCAAGACGTTTTTCCTCGCGGAAGCCGTCGATGCCGATCTGCAGGTCGCGCAGCGTCGCCACGCCCTTGCGCAGCGTCATCAGGTCCTGGTGGAAGTCACGTGCAGGGGTCAGCGTTTCGACCTGGCGGCGCGCGGTGACCACGGCATGGTGGGCGCCATCGAGTTCGGCGAAGTCATCGACCAGACGGTCGGCCGCTTCGAAGGTGCGCGGCTCTTCCAGCATGAAACCACGCAGGAAGCCATTGAGGTCGCCAAGGTTCTTGGCCGACTGGGTCTTGTGCAGCAGACGCAGCGCCATGTCGTTGCCGATGCCCAGCAGGTGACGGAAGCGCTCGGCATAGCCGGTGAAGCTGTCGAAGTGGCCGACGTCTTCGCCCAGGCGGCCGCGCAGCTTGCGCAGGTCCAGGTCGAAGCCTTCCATCTCGGTGGCCAGGTCGAAGCGACGCGGGATCACCATGTAATGCTTGCGCACGTCATTGGCCGAGGTGCCAGCACCGGCAATCCAGAACAACCGCACGATCGACACCGCGTCGCCGCGGGCGTTGTGGTATTCCAGCGCCAAGGCGCTCCAGGTAGCGCCCTTGCGCAGGTACTGGGTGGCGATTTCGCCGGATTCGCTGTCCTGCTGATCGGCCCAGGCACCACGCACATACGACACCAGCGAGCGGTCGCGGCCGGAACGCTCGGCCTCACGCGCGGCGGCGTTGAAGTCAACGATGCTCGGCGGCGTCAGCAATGCGCTCATGCCATCGAGCAGGGTCGACTTGCCCGAGCCGGAGCGGCCGACGAACAGGAAGCCTCGTTCGGCGATCGGCACTTCGGTCAGGCCGGAGAACGTACCCCAGTTGAGCACCTGCAGACGGCGCATGCGGAACTGGTTCGCGCGGGCATCGCTGGCCGGGTCGTTGAACAACGCGGCATTGGGAAGCAGGGTGTGGGACGTGGTTTCCATACGGCTCATCCTTCAGCCGCCACGCAAGGCGCGGCGGAGGTCATTCTGGTCAGCGTGGCGAGGGTGCCAGGCATCATTCGGCGGCAGCGCCGTTGCTGTTGTCTTCATCTTCGGCAACCGCATCAGCGACGGCATCGCCGTCGCGCAACTGGCGGTAAGCCTCGACCAGCACCTGCACGTCCTCGGCCGAAAACAGCAGCTTCAGTGCCGGCGATACTTCGTAGCGGTCCTCGCTGCCGCGCAGCTTGGACAGCAGCTGGTTCTCGCGCATCTTGGCGATGGCGGCGGTGACCCGCTTGCCATAGCCGGCCTGGTCAGTGGAGACGTTCTTCTGGTAGATGCTCATCGCTTCCACCAGCTGGAACTCGGCCACCACCGCGCGCTCGCCGCGGGTATCGGCCTCGGCAAGCTGCTGGCGCAGGAACAGCAGCAGCACCGACTCGATGAAGGTCAGTGGTGCAGCGCGCAGCAGGTTGGGCGAGTCGAGTTCGGCAGTATCGAACTGGCGGGTGAAGGCAACACCGCCATCACGGTCCAGCACCAGCTCCAGGAACAGCTCGCACAGCAGACTTCGTACTTCGTCTTCATTGCGCAGCAGTGCCGCCCATTGCGCCGGCTGGCGCTGGGCGTCGACGCTGGGGCCGGCCAGCAGCAGGCACAGCGCGCGGCGTGCATCGACCGGCAGTCGGCCGCTGTCGCCGACGAACAATGCCCCGCCGCTCAAGGTGGGTGCCGGCGCGACGGGCGCGCTGGTGGTTTCGCTATCGGTTTCGGTCTCAGACCAGTTCATCGCGTCTTTCCTTGAGGAACCAGATCAGCGGCACGCGGGCGCGTCGCACCACGCCGTCACCACCGGTCCATTCCACGGTTTCGAGTTGGTCGGTCATCACCTTGCCATGGCGGGTGCCGATGGAGAGATAGCCGATCACGCTGCCCAGGCCCTGCCGCGCCGGCCGCTCGCGCAATACCTGCGAGATGCTCAGGCGCGGGCGTGAACCCAGCAGCATGAAGAGATTGTCTTTCAGCGTGCGCACGTCGATTTCCGACTGCGCGACCAGATCACCAACGCTGTCGAGGGTGATCTCGGCGGCCTCGGCGTAATAGATGGAAGTATCGACCTGGTGCGTGCGCGGGTCGTGCAGGCGCCACTGGCCGATCGAGCGCACGCGCGCCGAGGACAGCGGCAGCACAAAGCCGGTAGGCGCGGTGGGGCGCACTTCGTCGCGCAGCTGCAGGGCCTGGCCCTGCGCCTGCTTGAGCAGCTGGTTGAGCCGGCGCTGTTCCAGATAGCCGCGACTCTGCACGAAGCCACGCAGGCTGCGGGCGAAGTGCTGCATCACCTCGTGCACCTGGCCGCCGCGCTCCAGCAAGGTGCTGGTGAAGTTGCGCAGGAAATTGCGCTCGTTGCGGTCCAGCTTGCGGGTGAAGCCACGGTTGAGCACGGTGTCCAGCGCAGCATCGAGTTCGCCGCTGCGGCGCGGATCATTGAGCAGGTCCCAGAACGCCTGGAAGCTGCGCCCGGCATCGGATTCGCCGATCACATCGACGCCGTTGAACAGGCGGTCAAGCACATCGCCGCGTGCGCCTTCATCGTCGATGATGCGTTCGCGGAAGCGGCGGTTGAGTTGTTCGAAGTCATCGCGCACGCGGCGGAAGTCCTCGGCCAGGTCATCGGCCAGGCGGATCACGTCGCGAGTGCGTTCCAGCGCGCGCTTGCCATCCAGCGCGCTGACCTTGCCGGTGGACACCTGCGCGATTTCGGCATCGATGCGGTCGCGCTCGGCCTTCAATGCGGCCAAGCGTGCTTCCGGATCGGCCTCGGTCTGCTGGGCCAGCTGCGAGATCTGCTGCATCACCATCGCCAGCCGGCTTTCGGTGGCCAGGCTGGCGTTGTGCTCGATGCCGGCGATGAAGCGGATCGCCTGCACGGCGTGCCGCGACAGCTCGTATTCCTCTTCGCTCGCGCCTTCAGGCAGGCGCCGCACCAGCCAGCCCTGGGCCAGCCAGTAGGCGATATAGGCCGGCGCGGTGCGCGGCAGCTCGACCTCGAGCTCCTCGCCATTGAGCGTGTCCAGCTGCTGCTGCAGGCGCTCGGCGAGGATGGAACCGGGAATGCGGCGGTCCGCTTCCAGCAGCAGGCCCTGCAACAGGCCCACCAGCACCGGCGCACGGTCGGAGGCCAGCAGTTTCCATAGCGGCTGCTCGCGCAGACGCTGGTAGCCGGCGATACGTTGGCGGTACTTCATCGAGCGCGTGCGATCCCTGGGCTCAGCGTCGGGCGTGGCCGACTTCGATGAAACGCAGGAACTCGGCGCGGGTGCGCGCGTCGTCATGGAAGGTGCCGCGCATGCGCGAGGTGACCATGCTGACGCCACGCTTGTGGATGCCACGGGTGGTCATGCACTCATGTGCGCCTTCCACCACGATGCCCACGCCCATCGGCTGCAGCACGTCCTGGATGACGTCGGCGATCTGCGCGGTCATCTTTTCCTGCACCTGGAAGCGGCGCGCATAGGCCTCGACCACGCGTGCCAGCTTGGAGATGCCGACCACGCGGCCGTTGGGGATGTAGCCGACGTGCACACGGCCGATGATCGGCGCCATGTGGTGCTCGCAGTGGCTTTCGTACTCGATGTCGCGCAGCACGATCATTTCGTCGTAGCCGGCAACCTCCTCGAAGGTACGGGCCAGGTACTCGCGCGGGTCGTCGTTATAGCCCTTGAACCAATCGCCATAGGCCTCGGCTACCCGGCGCGGGGTGTCGAGCAGGCCTTCGCGGGAGGGATCTTCACCGGCCCAGCGCAGCAGGATGCGCACGGCGTCTTCGGCCTGGGCTTGGGTGACGGACGGGTTCTTCGAATCGGCCATTACAGAACTGCGCTTGGATTACGGGGTAGACATGCTACCAGCCGGGGGTGAAGTGGGGATGGAGAGGCCCTTAATCGCGTTGTGCATTCGTTTTTAGAAAAACGTAAGATATTGTTTTTATAGTGAATTTCAGCCACCACAAAGGAACAGCTTCATCTCAATGCCCAGGCGAGCGCGTCGGTGACGGGGCCATACACAATTTGCCGCAGCAGACGCGCCTCGCCCGGATCTACCTGTTGGGTGATGCCCTGCTCATAGGCCTGCAGCAGCGCCTGCGCTTCCCGCCACAGCTCCTTGGCCAGACGCTCCAGCTCCCGCAGGGTCAGCGCTGCCGGAACCCCGATGCTTTGGCCAAAAGCACCGATCTCCGCCTTGGTGACATCGGCAAAGCGCGTGGCACTGCCCATCGGGAAGACCAGCGTTCCCGTGCCCCAGTCGGGCGCCCGATAGACCGCAGTGCTGAGCAGATCGTAATGCGGCGCAAGCTCCCAGCCCTTCTCGCCCCACAGGAAGCTGAGATTCTTCAGATGGGCGTCGGCATTGCCAATATAGAAGTTGAATAGCTGCCAGCGCAGCAGCGCCAAACGTGTAGCCGCCGGTGTTCGGGTGATATCCAACAGCTGCCGCAGGGCGGTGCTGTTGGCTTGTTGGTATTTGAACACCGCGTCCAGCGACAGTAGCTGGCACCCATCCAACGCATAACGGCGTTGAACGTGCAGTCCCTCGCCTTCACGGTCGAAGCGACGCACCAGATAGACCGGCTCCGGCACCCGCCGCACCTGCACCTCCGGTACCGGCAAGCCACACGCGGCAGCCAGGCGCATGCAGAACCACTCATTGACCACGCTGTGCGGGTAGTCATCCACCTGCTCGTGGTCTGGCTTGAGGATGTGGGTAGAGGCGGCCTGCCCGATCGGCTCCCACAGCTGGCCTTGCTCCAACACCACGGCCAACTTGTGTTGCGCACCGGCCAGCGACATGCGCTTTGGCGCGCCATGCGACAGCGGCTGCATTGGCAGCGCCTGGATACGTGCCGAGAGCTCGGCATCGGGCAGGGGCCGCAACTCGGGAGGCGGCAACTGCTGCCCGGGCGACAACAAGGTCAATGCGCCTGCCGACTCCGGACCAAAACGCTGCAGCAGGCCGAATGCGTCGGCCGCATTGATGCCGGCATCGGCGGCGACCAACTGGCGCCCGCCCTCTTCCGGCAACAGGTTGTCGAAGAACCACTGCACGGGACGCTGGCTGCCACCGTCCGTGATCTCGCCCGCATCGCGCGGCAGGGCCGGCGACAGGTCAAAGCCGTTGTCGCGCCAGACCGGATCGTAGTGCAACGCCCACAGGTTGCCCTGCTCGTACAGCTCACCGATGCGCTGTTGTTCCAGCCACACATCGAGCTGGCGCGACTCGACCTCGATCGCCATCAGCCGCGCTCCGGTGGCGGCAGGTCCACAGGCAGATCAAGCTGCACGCGAATGCCCAGCTGCCGCAGCACTTCGAATACACGGCCAATCTGCACGGTCTCCTTGCCCCGCTCCACATTGCCCAGGACCACGTGGCTGGTACCCGCCATTGCTGCCAGATCATCCTGACGCAGGCCCTGCGCCTTGCGTACCGCACGAACGTATTGGCCGATGTCTGACGCTTGGTCGATCTGCACCTGCATGGGCTGGCTCTCTGAAATATAACGCAGACTTTAGATTGCTCTATGTAAGCGTCGAGCTCAAGCAAAATCTAAAGCAAACATTAGAAATGTCGTCTACGGTTCGCGCCAGAGTCAAAATCTAACGTAAACGTTATAAATCAATGCAAAAGGATCAAAGAGCTTAAAAAACTAAAGCGCACTTTATTTTTTACTCATGGCAGCCTGGGTATCGCGCTCCAGCGCCTGCAACAGGCTCGGTGCACGCGCGGTGCCGATGTCGGCGACGCGCCAGCTGCTGCCCTGGCGCTGCAGGGTCAACTGCAGCTGCAAGGGGTGCTGGGGGTCGTCGAGCTGGGCGCTGGCACGCAGCTGGCCGTCGGCCATTGGTTGGATATCGAAGCTGAGCTGGCGCAGGTCCTGCGCGGTGTCCTGGCAGTCACAGAGCGGATCGCCGTCCAGATAGCCGACTTCGCCAGCGTACGCGTCGCTATTGGCCTCCATCGCGGCAATCAGGCCCGGCGTGTAGACCTCTTCGTCGGGCAGGATGGCATCCAGCCCGGCGTCGGGGTGATAGCCGGCGTAGATGTGGCTGAGGAAGGCGCGGGCGTTGCTGATGTCCTCGGCGCTGGTGCCAGCCGTAGCCGGGGTTGCTGCGGGCGTGGTGGGGGCGGGGGCGTCCTTGTTGCAGCCGGTCAGGGCCAGGAGCAGCAGCGAGGTGGTTGCCAGGGTTTTCATGGGCGTCCTTGCGTGTTCGTTTGACGGGTCTTTTTAGGCGGGACTGCTGGGGAAAGCAAAGGCTTTGAAGCCCCCCTCCCCAACCCTCCCCTTGGCTGCGCCAAAGGGAGGGGGCAGAGCGCTTGCCTCCCTCCCTTTCGCCAAAGGCGAAGGGGAGGGTTGGGGAGGGGTGCTGTTTGCGCGGACTGATCGCCCCCTTCGCCTACGGCGAAAGGGAAGGAGACAGCCGCTGCGCCAGCCCTGACCAGCGGCTGGCGTGGCGGGCCAGGGCGGCTTCGATCACCTCGGCGCTGCCGGCCAGATGCAGCCCGTTACGGGCGCGGGTGATGCCGGTGTAGAGCAGCTCGCGGCTGAGCACGCGGTTGTCGCGGCGTGGCAGCTGCAGCCATACCTGGTCGAACTCCGAGCCTTGCGCCTTGTGCACAGTCATCGCGAATGCGCTTTCGTGTAGCGGCAGCGCCGCCGGATGGAAAGCGCGTGGGTTGGCGGGGTCGTCGCCGGGGAACCAGGCACTGACGCTGCGGCCGTCGCCATCACGCAGGCAGATGCCTACATCGCCGTTGAACAGGCGGTGGCGGTAGCTGTTCTCGCCAATGATCAGCAGGCGACCGTGGAACCAGCCTGGGCCCAACGCGCGGCCGCGGTTGCCGGCCAACAGGTCTTCGATACGGGCGTTGAGCCCGCGTGCGCCCTGCGGACCTTCGCGTACGGCGGTGAGCAGGCGCATGCGGCCGGCCAGGGCCAGCGCGTCGGCCGGCGTGGCTGCATCGGCCAGTGCCTGCCAGTACTGCTGCAAAGGCTCGCGCCAGGCCTGCAGCGGATCGATATCGCCTTCGTGGAAGTGCACGCCGGTCAGTTGGGCGTCGCGCAGCAGCTGCAAGGTCTGCACCGCATCGCCGTCGCGCATGGCGCTGGCCAGCGGTGCGAGCTGCAGGGCTTCGCTCTGGCGGTAGCCGCGCTGCAGCTGCACGCGGGCACCGGCGAAGTCGGCGGGCTTGGATTCGATCGCATCGACTGGCAATTCGCCCAGCAGCGGGCGTAGCGCGTCGGAATCCGCGGCAGTGGTGCGCTGACCATCGCCGGCGGCACGCAGGATGGCGCTGAGCACGTCGCCCGCTTCCACCGAAGGCAGCTGATCGGGATCGCCGAGCAGCACCAGGCGGGTGCCGGCGGCGATGGCTTCGACCAGCTTGGTCATCAATGGCAGGTCGATCATCGAGGCTTCGTCGACCACGATCACGTCATAAGGCAACGGGTTGTCGGCGTGGTGGCGGAAGCGCGGTGAATCGGGGATCACGCCGAGCAGGCGGTGCAAGGTGGTTCCGGTGGTCGGCAGTTGTTCGCACAGGGCGCTGTCGATGCCGGTTGCGGTCAGCTTGTGCAGGGCGTGACGCAGGCTTTCGGCCATGCGCTCGGCGGCGCGGCCGGTTGGCGCTGCCAGGGCAACACGCGGTGCTGGCTGGTTCGTGGCCTGTGCCTGTGCGGCCAGCAGCACCAGCAGGCGGGTGATGGTGGTGGTCTTGCCGGTGCCGGGGCCGCCGGTGATCAGCAGCAGGTTGTGGCGCAGGGCGGTGGCTGCTGCTCTTGCCTGGTGGTCCAAGAGCTTCCCCTCATCCGCGCTTCGGGCATCCCCGCCTTCGCGGGGACAGGCCCTTTGATCTCCCGCAGGCGGGAGAAGGAAGAGATCCGGCTGCGCTGAGGTCTGTGGCTCTTGCGGCGCTGCCTGCCCCGGAAACAAACAAGCAAACACCTGCGCCAATCCAGCCACATCACCAGCAGCAACCGGTGCCTGCCCGATCCGCTGCAGACCCGCCGCCAAGCGGCGCTCGTACTCGCGGTACCGGCGCAGATACAGCAGCCCGTTCTCCCACACCAAGGGCGCCTGCTGCGACTCCACGCTGTTATCCACGGCTGTGGATATCCACTTCGACGCCTCCAACTGCGCAATCCATTCCTCGGCAGCCGGCCATTCCATACCGGCATCCACCAATCGCTGCGGCTGGGTCGGATCAAAGCCCGCATGCCCCTGCGATACCGCCAACGATGCCAAGGCAGCCGCAGCCAGCACCGTGTCCGGCGTTTCCGCATCCAGGCGCCGTAGGCTTTGCGCCAGGGCATGGTCCAGCGCGCGCAGCGCGCCGGCTTTGTTCAATGCGGCCAGCAGGCTCATGCCTCGCCTCCCAGTCGTGCCAACAAGGCCGTGTGACCCTCACGGCCACCGGCAAACAATTCGTCCACCGCATGCACCAGCTCCGGTGCGAAGTTGTGCGCGTACAGCCCCGGCGACTGCGGACGCGTTGCATCCAGTCCGCGACAGAACAGATAACGGATACCTCCGAAGTCACGCGCGTAGTCATAGCCGGCACCGATGCGGAAACGCAGCCAGCGGTGCAGGGCGACGGTGTAGATCAGCGCCTGCAGGTCGTATTCGCTGTGGCGCATGGCCGCGTCCAGCTGCGCCGGGGCGTAATCGGGCAGCCGGTTGGATTTGTAATCCAGCACATACCAACGCCCGTCGCGGACGTAGGTAAGGTCGATCTTGCCGGTCATCAGCCCTTCCAGCTGGCGGCGCAGGCCAAAGCCGTTGCGGCCGCGCACCACCCCGTGTGCATGCAGCACGCGCAGCAGTGCTGGCACCGTGGTCGGCTGCATGGCGAAGTGGAACTCGATTTCGGCGCGACGCTCACCTTCGTCCAGCGAATGCAGGGCGCCGCCTTCGGGCAGGGTGACGGTCAGGGTCTGGCCGATCAGTTCGGTCAGCAAGGCCACGCCGTCGGGTATCTCTTCGTCGATGTAGCCATCGGCGCGCATCGCCTTGGCGATGATCTCGGCCTGCCCTTCCGGTGCCTGTTCAGTGGGTTTCCAATCCCGCCAGACGCCGAAATCGACGTTCTCCAATGCGGCATGCAGCACGTTGCCGAAACGGCTGCCGGCAAAACGCGGATCGAACACTTCCGGTTGTGCGGCGGCGGCTTCATTGGCCGGCTCGGCATCCACATCCACCTGCGCCGGTTCGTCAGCCGCGCCGCCGCTGTCTTCGGTTGCTGCGGCGGCAGTGTCGTGGCCGCCTTCGGCATGGGCGAGCTGGGTGAAGCTGTAGACCCACCAGTCGTGCGGCACGCTGCGGCGCACCTCGCGTACCGGCGGCAGAGCCTGCTCGCGTTCGGGCGGCAGCCGCGTCGGCGCCGGGCCGCTGTCGTCTTCGATCACCTGGATATCGGCATGCTCGGGCAAGCCCTGCAGCATCGGCCCGAGCCGCGAGGTCGCCAGGCCAGTCAAGGCACCGCCACTTATCCACAGCGCATGCTCGGCGCGGGTCAGGCCGACGTAGAGCAGACGCGCGGTTTCGGCCTCCTCATCGGCATTGACCTGCTGGCCGACGGCCTTCCAGTCCGGGTCTTCCTTGTCGATCTTCCAGTGCAACACGCGCTGTTCACCGTCACGCACGGTGCGATGGTTGCTGCTGTCCGGCGCATTGGTGGCGATGCCGACAAAGGGCAGGTAGACCAGCGGGTACTCCAGGCCCTTGCTCTTGTGCAGGGTGATGATCTGCACACGGCGGGCGTCCGATTCCAGCCGCAGCAACTGCGCTTCGTCGCCTTCATCGGCGTGGGCGATCTGTGCCTGCAGCCAATCGAGCAGGCCGTGCAGGCCGATGCTGCGGTTGCTGGCTTCCTGCAGGGCTTCGGCCAGCTGCAGGTAGTTGGTGAGGCGGCGCTCACCGTCGATCAACAGCAACAAACGCTCGGCCTGTTCGGCGCACAGGTCCGACAACAGGGCCAGCACGCCGCCACGCTGCCAGCGCTCACGCCACTGCAGCAGGCGTTCCTGGTGCAGCCGCTGTTGTTCGCCTTCGTGTTCCATCGCGGCAATGCGGGCTGCGCTTTCGCCCAGCAGCACGGTGGCAAGCGCGGCGCGCAGGCGGCCTTCGTCGGCCGGCTGCAGCAGGGCCAGCAACAGCAGGCGCAGTTCGTGCGCCTCGGCGCTGGCGAACAGGCTCTGCTTGCCGGCAGCGACCGCTGGGATGCCGAGCGCGGCCAAGGCCTGCTGTACGCGCGAAGCTTCCTTGTGCGAGCGCACCAGCACGGCAATATCGCCCGGCTGCACCGGTTTGCCGTCGACCTGCGCGCGGTCTTCGCGGGCGGCACTGAGCACCTTGTGGATATCTGCCACGCAGGCGGCAGTGGCGGCATCGCGCGAGGCATCGGCCTTCAATGGCTTACCGTCAGCATCGCCTGCAATCAGCTGCAGGGTCAGTGCTGGCGCGGGTTTGCCGTCGAACAGATAGTCGGCGTCGCTGCGCTTGCTACCCGGCAAGACCGGCTCGAACTGGATGCGCTCGTCGAGGAAGGCTTCGGGGCCGGCGTTGTCGTACAAGGCCTGGATCGCGCGCAGCACGCCCGGGCGTGAGCGGAAGTTACGGTCCAGCGCCGGCGCGGCTTCGGCCAATGCCTTGGCCTGTAGATAGGTATGCACGTCGCCGCCACGGAAGCCGTAGATGGCCTGCTTGGGGTCGCCGATCAGGAACAGCGCGGCATCAGCACCTTCCTCGGCTGCGAATACGCGGCGGAAGATGTCCCACTGGCGCGGGTCGGTGTCCTGGAATTCGTCGACCAGGGCGAAGCGGTACTGCGCACGCAGGCGTTCGGCCAGATGCACGCCATGCGGGCCGTGCAAGGCATTGGCGACGTTGTCGATCAGGTCGTCGTAGGTCTGCTGGCGACGCAGCTGCTTGAGCTGGGCCAGCCGCTGGCGGACTTCGTTGCGCAGCTGGTGCAGCAGCACGATCGACTGCTGGCGCTGCCACTGCGTCACCTGCGCAAGAGCCTGCAGGTAATCGGCGATCAGCGGCTGCAGCGGCGATTGCGGGGTGCTGCCGGCCTTGGCCTTGTTGGTCTTGGCAGTGAGCGCATCCAGCGTCAGCCGCTCCAGACGTTCGTCCAGCTCGGCAGTCGGATCGGGGTGGCGGCTCCACTGCAGCAGTTGCTGGAACAGCGGCTCGATCCAGTCGGACTTGTAGCTGGCCTTGTTGAGGATGCCGCCTTCCAGCGCGCCACGCAGCTGCTGCAGATAGGTGTCGCCATGCTCGGCGATGCCAGCAGCAAGACGCTGCGCAGCGCCGTCGCGGAACGGGCGGGTGTCTTCGATCAGGGTCTGCGGTGGCTGTGGATAAAGTGGCAGCTCGGCCGCCAATGCGGGCAGATCCCGGGCCAGTGCATCCGGACTTTTCCACAGGCCTAGCAGCGCCTCCAGATGCTCGCCCTGCCCTGCATGCAGGCGCCACAGGTCGGCGGCCAGTTCGGCGTGCAGTTCGCGGGTATTGGCCAACAGCTCGGGCGCGGCAAAGGTATGGCCGCTCTCCAAAGCGTATTCGCCCAATACGCGGGTACAGAAACCGTGGATGGTGAAGATCGAGGCCAGATCGGTTTCTTCAGCGGCAATGCGCAGGCGCCGGCCCAGCTGCGCGGCACTTTCCGCACCCTGCTGCAGGTGGCGTTGCAGGATGGCGCGGGTCAGCGTGGTTTCCGGGCTGTCGTTGTCGCCCGGCGTGCTGTCGACCACGCGCGCAGCCAGCTCCAGGCGTTCGCGGATACGCTTGCGCAGTTCCTGGGTTGCGGCGTCGGTGAAGGTCACCGCGAGGATCTGGCCCATGCGCAGGCCCTGCTCCACCACCAGTCGGGTGAACAGCGTGGCCAGGGTGAAGGTCTTGCCGGTGCCGGCGCTGGCCTCGATCAGGCGCAGACCATCCAGCGGCAAGTGCAGATACGGGTCCTGCTGCAGCACTTCGGTGCTCATGCGCCGGCTCCGTTCATGGCATCGTTTTCAGCGTCGAAATCGGACAAAACGCGGCCTTCGCGTAGCGCGGTAAATATCAACAAGGCGTTGTGGATAAATCTGTGAGTAGTGCTTGGCGAAGCGAACGGATCGGTGCCGCGCAAGGCCAATTGCAGCGCTTCGCCGTTGCGCTCGCCCCAGCTGTGTTCGCTGCCGAACCAGCGCGCCTGCGCTGCGTTTTCGCGCTTGTCCTCATCGGCGTTGTAGACCTCCCAACCGGTGTACGGGGCGAACAGCAGCGGCGCCTGCATCCCCTCGAAACGCAAGCGCAGCAAGGCTTTCAAGGCGGTTTGTGCAGCTTCCGGAGACAGTTCCGGCAAACGGTGCGGGCCATAGCCTGCCTGCCCGTTGTCATGGAACTGCAGCATCGATGACGGCACACCGGCGGCGTTCACCAACAGCCAATCCAGGCCGCCGCGCAGCACATAGGCCACCCCCGGCGCACTCGCCTGCAGACGAATCAGGCCCTGTGGATGAATTTGATCGACACGCCCATGCAGGCGCACGCCATCGAGCTCAACTTCATAACGTTGCGAGCCCAGCGGCTGGCCGTCGTACCACTGCGAAAACGTCTCCGCGCAGGGCCGGATGCGGCTGAGCATGCGCTCGAACTGCTGCCGCCCAAGCGCACCGGAAGGCAATAAAGCGCGGGCACGCAGGCGCTGGTACAGACCAGCTTCGCGGCCGTCCAGCAGGGCGCTGAGCACGTGCTGCTGCAAGGACGAATGCAGGCGGCCACCACTGGGCACCAGCAGCGGCTCGATGTCTTCGCTGTCGTCAATGTCACCGGCCAGCCGTAGGCCCAGGCGCTGGCTCAGGAACTGCCCCGCTGGATCACTGATGAAACGCCGCAGGGCATCCAGCGACAGACTGTCGTCATTGAGCTCGGTGGGCAGCGGTGCGTTCAGTGGACCGTCGAACCACGGCGCCAAGCGCTGCCGGCTGCCACCAACCGCGCTGGCGGCCGGATGCCACTGGCGTCGGTAGCTGAAACGGCGCGGCTCACCATCGCCGCCAAATGCGGCCGGGGCAAACGGCTGCAGCGGATGCCGCACCACCAGTTGCTTGCGCGCGATAGCGCTATCCAGGTGATACGCCGACGCAGCATTGACCAGCTCACTGACCAGCACCGAGGGTTCGCGCACGCTGCCGTCGCGGGCATCGGCACCGAGGTAACTCAGGTAGAACACGTCCTGGGCGGACGCGAACAGCTGCAGGAACAGGAAGCGGTCGTCCTCGCGCAGCGAGCGGTCGCCATAGCGACGGCGCTCGGTGCCCAGCTCGGCGGTAAGCCGGCTCAGGCCGGCAGCCGGGTCGCGGCGCGGGAAATCACCGTCGTTCAAACCCAGCACGCAGATCACCCGGAACGGCAACAGGCGCATCGGCACCATGCGGCCGAAGCTGATGCCGCCGGTCAGCAGCGGCGCGCGGGTATCAGCTTCGGACAGCACCGAGGCGAAATGCGCGCGGACTACTTCGGCCGGCACCGGCGCGTCGAAACCGGCGCTGTTGGCTTCTTCGGCGAATTCGTTGACCAGCTTGCGCAGGCGGTCCAGTGCGCGCACGGCGGACGGCTCGGTCGGGGTTTCCGGCAACAACGCCAGCAACAAGCCGAGCAGGCGCTCACGCCATTGGTTGGGGCTCAATGCCTCGGCCAGGGTCTTCTGGTGGCGAGCGAGAACACGCAACAGGCGGATAAGCGCATCCAGTGCAGCCAGGCCGCCGCCTTCCAGCTCCGGCCACGGCGCGACGCCGGCGATGTCCTCATCACTGCCGCTGGCATGGCCTAGCAGCAGACGGTCCAGCGCGAACTGCCAGGTGTAGGCGTCGTCGGCTGGCGCCTGATGCTGCTTGCGATGGCCGGCATCCAGGCCCCAGCGCGCGCCCGCAGCCTGCAGCCAACCGTGCAGGCGTTCGAATGCAGCCGCATCCAGACCCGAGGCCGACGCCAACGGTGCGCTGGCCAGCAGGTCGAGGATTTCATTGAGGCCGAAGCGCGATACCGGCAGGCCCAGCAACTGCACGAACACCTCGGCCAGCGGCTCACCCTGCAGCGGACTGGCATCGGCCAGCGCCCACGGAATATGCGCGTCGTTGCCACCACGGCCGCCGAACACCGATTCCAGATAGGGCACGTAGGGGTCGATATCCGGCGCCAGCACTGCGATTTCGCGTGGCTGCAGCGGCGGGTCGAAGCGCGGGTCTTCCAGCAGCGCGCGCAGCTGGTCGTGCAGCACCTGCATCTCGCGCAGGCGGGTGTGGCAGGCGTGGACCTGGATACTGGGATCGTCCACCCGCAACGCGGCGCGCAAGGGTGGCGAGGGCAGCGCGCGGCGGTGGAACAGGTCGGCCTGCAGGCGATGCAGCAGGCTGTCGCCAAGCCCGCCGTCATCCAGACCGGGCACGGCAATGCTTTCCGGATCGACATAGGCGGCGATTTCGCCGCTGGGATGCACCACTTCGTAGTCGCCCAGCACCGCCATGAAGTCACGGCCGGCTTCGCCCCAGGCCTGCAGCAAGGGATTTTCGCCGGCCTCGGTGCCGAATGGCTCGGCCAGGCCGCTGCGCAGCTTTTCCTTCAGCGTCTGCAGGTCGCCCCAATAGGAACGGGTCGGGGTCGGCATATAGAAGTGCAGCGTGCCGACCCGCGCCTGGGTGGCGATCACCCGCAGCACGTCCGGCGAGACATTGAGCGTGGCGAAAGCGAACAGGCGCTGCGGCAGGCCTTGCGGCAAGGGCTGGTGTTCGCCTTCAAAGCGGGCCAGGTAATCATTGATGCGACGTGCGCGGTAGTTCTGCCCGCCGGCGATATGCCGCCACAGGATGGCCTGCGGGTCGTCCGGTTCGGCGCCGTCCTCCCAGCGCAGCAGCCAGTCGCGGCGCCAAGCCTGGTACTTCTCGAACACCCCGCCCAGCTCGGCTGCCAACGCCCACGGGCGCAGCGGATCGTTGCGATCAAGGTAGGTGCGCAGCCCGGCCATCGCCGGTTTCTGCATCAGCGCGCTGTCGGTCAGCGCCCCGTACAAGCGCCAGTGCAGGCCGGTAGCGCCAAGGTCATCGCGCTCGCCCGGCACATTGGCTTTCAGCGCCTTGGCGACAAACTCGCCGGGGGTCAGGAATTCCAGATTGGCGGAGACGCCGTACTCGGCGGCCAGGGTCGACTGCAGCCAGCGACGCATCGCCACCTGCGGGATCAGGACGATATCGGCGGCCAACAAGGACTGGCCGGGCGCCGGCTCGCGCAATGCGTGGGCCAGCAACTGGGCCAGCACGTCCAGGGCATTGGAGTGGTACAGGCGGAAATCGGGGGCGTTGCTCATCACACCATCTTGCCGCAGTGGGATGGTTTCGACGAGTAATTTGGGAGGTGGTTGGGGGGATCAGGGAGTGGGTAGTAACGACAGGTTTGCCATGAAGTGCACCATCAGCTGCGTCACACGCCAACATCGGCCGCTGCGCTGAAATTCGAAAGCGAGTGCGTGGGCCTCTACTCAATCACCTTCGATAAGCATCTGAGTGCGCACAAACTTTTCCCCAGGATGTGAAGAACCAGGCGCCAGATAGAACCTGAAAATCGCGGTAACACTCACAGGTCGCAGAGCAAATCTCGTTACGTGGTGATCGGGAATAGACCAAGGAATACGGATCGATTGTCCGGGCGCAAGCATTTCCACCTGATCGAAAAGGTAGGACATTGGCGGCCCCATACCCAATCGCTTTTCCTTGCCTGAGTGGTTATCGACAAGAATGATTTTGGGGCCTTGTTTGCGGAAGTACTCCACAGGTAGCGCGACGTCCTCTTCACCTACGTTGATTAGCTCTAGCTCCACCCGAATCGTCTCACCGATGAAGCGGCAAGAATCACTAGTAAGGCAACGAACACGCAGTTCTATCATGGGGTCGGGCTCTCCACATCGGGCACCAATTGGAAACAAAGACATAATCATGGCTAGGAGCAACATGTAACTAGGCATACAACCTCTCGTCCGATTTCTCTGCTCAATAGCTGCTCGACCTCCAGCCCGATGTTCCAAGCATGACGCGACTTCAGCGTCGTGTTGTGATGAACAGACATCAATGTCGCGGCCGGATCGGATTCGCTCAGAGAGCTTCGGGTGACAACGACTTCCGAACTCAGCATGCGATCCGGCATGAAGAACTTGATTGCTGCTGCTGTCTCACCCACATCCATGTATTCATCTGGCAAGCCAAGACAGTGCATGAATTCGTGAAGATGCACCCATGCATTGGTGTCCACGGAGACGTAAATCGTGCTTCCAATTACTTCTTCTCTATCAAGGTCATGACTACTGTGTAAGCGCATTACGTAGTCTTCATCGGCTGTAACGAACTCAACCTCATAGCGAATTGGATATGTTCGACTACCACATGGGCCATCGGTTAGCTGCAACGCAAATTTATTGTTCAACCCTCGACTAATACCTCGCTGAAGGCGCTCCTTGGCTACTTCAACTTCACCGTCTGACACCCCTCGCTGCTTATCCACTTTGATCTTAGCCGTGACCAAAATATCACCACCGGATTTCAGTGGGACATCGATTCGAAAACTGGAGACAAGGTCGTACTCAAAGCGTGCCCCCTCCGGGTCATAGGATTCAAAGTAGCGTCCGTCCGGGTTCTCCAACACCTGGCAACTATGGTCATTTAGCCAGCACATCTCTGCTGCAGGCGATGACGTCCCGGTATCCACCAGGGAAGAAGCCAATGGTCGCGGTCTGGTTGTCGCTGGAATCGAACTGCCTGCTCTCGGAGCAGCCGCAACCGGCGCACCACCCGCACTCACATGCGCCAACTGCTGTTTGCCCGCTAGCAACGCGCAGCCACAACTGGCTTTATCGCCATGCCGCGCGACCGGCTGGCCATCGATGACCAGTGTCGCGTCGCCGGTGATGATGGAGCCCGGCCCATGCCGGGCGCAGATGACGCGATCACCGATGCGCGCCACTGCACGGCCTTCGATGTCGGTCTGCGGTGAACCGGTCAATACCGAGCCACCGGCTTGCAGGGCGTCGCCCACTACGATCAGCGTCCTTGCCATCTTGCTCGGCTCCTCCGTGGCCGGTGCATTGCATGCAGTCGGCGCCGACCTTAGTCGGCCTGCTCCTGATCAGGAATCGGATACGTCTGGAAACGGCGTAGGCGTCCAGCCCGGCGGACAATCGTTGTTTGCAAGGCGCCTGCGGAATATCGCCCCCGCCTCACAGGCATCCGTACCCTCACGGGCTGTGCACAGAATCCCGGGCGGTGATTCGACCACTGGGGAGACAGTGTGTTGCCACCAATGCTGACGTCGCTTGCATGTTGGGAGCCACACGGGGTGCGACAATACTGCACGGTCCAGTACGCTTATGTTCAGGCGCCGCTGGCAATCCTAGAACGTTGGTTTTCCGTTAAAGGCCGTCATGCCCTCAGCCCGGACTCCCTTGGTGCAGTTGTCCAACGTGCGAATCGATCGCGGCGGACGCACCATCCTGCGCGACGTTTCGTTGCAGGTACCGCGCGGCAGCATCACTGCCGTGCTCGGCCCGTCGGGCAGTGGCAAGTCGACGATGTTGGCGGCGCTGACCGGTGAGTTGCGGCCGGTATCCGGCACTGTGCAGCTGTTTGGTCAGGATATTCCGCACGGTAACCGTGATCTGCTGGAGATGCGCAAGAACGTCGGCGTGCTGCTGCAGGGCAATGGTCTGCTGACCGACCTGAGCGTGGCCGACAACGTGGCGCTGCCGCTGCGTGCGCATACCAGGTTGCCGGAACCGGTGCTGCAGCGTCTGGTGCAGATGAAGCTGCACGCGGTCGGCCTGCTGGCCGCTGCCGATGCCTGGCCGCGCGAGTTGTCCGGCGGCATGGCGCGGCGTGTGGCGCTGGCGCGGGCGCTGGCCCTGGACCCGCCGTTGATGATCTACGACGAGCCGCTGACCGGGCTGGACCCGATCGCCTCGGGCGTGATCATGAGCCTGATCCAGCGTTTGAACGACAGCCTCGGCCTGACCAGCATCATCGTCAGCCACCATGTCCACGAGACCCTGCCGATCAGCGACCAGGCCGTGGTGATCGCCAATGGCGGCATTGTGTTCTCCGGCACACCGGACGAACTGCAGGCCAGCACCGATCCGCTGGTGCGGCAGTTCCTGCACGGCGAACCGGACGGCCCGATCCCGTTCGATGCGCCGACGCGTAATTACGGGCTGGAGAACGCGTGATGACAACCGTGCACGCGAAGTCTGATACCTGCCCCCTCTCCCGCCCAGCGGGAGAGGGCTGGGGTGAGGGCGCTTTTAAAGCACGTGGAGCAAAAGCTCCCCTCATCCGCCCTTCGGGCACCTTCTCCCGCTTGCGGGAGAAGGGAAACAAGCCGTGCAACCGTCGCGCTCCGGGAGCCGCTCTCTGATGCCCTTCACCTCCTCCATCCGCTCGCTGGGCCGTGCCGGGCTGTTCTCGCTGACCGTGCTGCGTGGCTCACTGCCGACGCGCGACTTCCTGGCCGAGCTGACCCGCGAGATCTACAAGATCGGTGCGCGTTCGCTGCCGATCATCGCCGTTGGCGGCGCCTTCGTCGGTCTGGTGCTGACCCTGCAGGGCTACCGCACGCTGACCACCTTCGGTGCCTCCGATGCGCTGTCCACCCTGCTCGGCCTGTCGCTGTACCGCGAACTGGCGCCGGTGCTGACCGCACTGCTGTTCATCGGCCGCGCCGGCAGCTCGATCGCCGCCGAGCTCGGCCTGATGCGTGCCACCGACCAGATCAAGGCGCTGGAGCTGATGGCCATCGACCCGGTCGCCAAGGCCGTCGCGCCGCGCTTCTGGGCAGCGGTGCTGACCGTGCCGCTGCTGACCGGCATCTTCTGCTCGCTGGCAATTGCCGGTGGTTACTTCGAAGCGGTGCACATCCTGGGCCAGGACAACGGCACGTTCTGGTCGGGGCTGCGCGGCAGCGTCGATTTCTGGGACGACTTCGCCGTGGCCCTGCTCAAGTCGGCGATCTTCGGTGGCACCGCGGCATTGGTGGCCGCCTATGTCGGCTTCCACGCCGAGCCGACCATCGAAGGCACCTCGGTCGCCACCACCCGCGCGGTGGTGAACGCCTCGTTGCTGGTGCTGATGTTCAACTTCGTGCTGTCGGCCCTGCTTTTCCAATGATGCGAGTCCCTCGCAAGAGCCCGCACATCCGTGTGCGGGGATCAAACAAAGAACCGAACAACCCGCTTCGCCCTGCGAAGCACCAGATGGATCAGGAGTGAGACACAACATGGCCATCCGTGGACCCAGACTCGAATTTTCCGTCGGCGCCTTCCTGCTGCTGGCCCTGGCCTCGCTGCTGGTGCTGGCCGTCGCCTCCACCAACCAGCGCTTCGGCACCGGTGGTGGCGGCTATGAACTGAAGGCCCGTTTCAGCCAGATCGGCCAGCTGCGCAAGCAGGCGCCAGTGAAGGTTGGCGGTGTGACGATCGGCCAAGTAGCTGACATTCAGCTGGACCCGATTAAATACGATTCCATCGTGACTCTGTCGCTGGACAGCAAGTTCAAGGACCTGCCCGCCGACACCTCGGCCGGCATCTTCACCAGCGGTCTGTTGGGCGAAAGCTATATCGGCCTGCAGCCCGGTGGTGACCCGGACGTATTGAAGTCCGGCGACGAAATCGTCTTCACCCAGCCAGCGGTGGACCTGCTGCAGCTGGTTGGCAAATACATGTTCAGCGGCGGCGGCAACACCGGCGCGGCTGCCAATGAAACCCACGGCGCAGACGCGCCCGCTACGGAACCGCAACCATGAAAGTGAAACTGCTCACCGTCGTGCTCGCCTCTGCCCTGCTGGCCGCCGCACCGTCGGTCACGCTGGCGCAGGCACGCCCGGCCAACACCGCCGCGCAGCCCTCGGCCGCCGCCCGCACCGTGCTGGATTCCAGCACCCGCATCATCAACGCCCTGCAGACCCGCCGCGCTGAGTTCCGCGCCAACCCGGCGACCCTGCGCAGCTACATCGATGGCGAGTTGAGCCGCGCCTTCGACCGCGACTACGCTGCCCGTCTGGTGCTGGGCGTGCACGGCCGCGGCGCCGCCGATGCCGACGTCAAGCTGTTCGCTGATGCCATGGCCGACAACCTGATGTCGCGCTACGGCTCAGCCCTGCTCGATATCCAGGGCAAGCCCAGCTTCCGTTACAAGAGCGAGCAGCCGTTGCCGGGCAACCGCGGCGTCAAGGTCTCCACCGAGCTGGTCCGCGCCGGCAGCGAGCCGACCCCGGTCGAATACCTGATGCGCAATGTCGACGGCCAGTGGAAGATCTTCGACGTGATGATCGAAGGCATCTCCTACGTGCAGACCTTCAAGAACCAGTTCGACGCGCCGCTGCGGCAGAAATCGATCAAGCAGGTCGCCACCGAACTGCGCAGCGGCAGCATGCAGGCCAATGCGGGCCCGGCCGCTCCCCGTGGCAAGTAACGCCACCTTCCGCACCGAGGGCGACACCCTGCTGCTGGCAGGCGTGATCAACCGCGAGGCGGTGGTTGCACTGTGGCCGCAGCTGACGCGGGCGCTTGCGCCTGTACGTCAGCTCGACCTGGGCGCGGTTGATGGCATCGACAGCGCCGGCTTGGCGTTGCTGGGTGAACTGGCTGCGCGTCTGCGGGCACACGGCGGCGGCAACGTCAGCGGCAGCCCGGCTGGTCTGGACGAATTGTGCGCAGCCTATCGGCTGTCACCGTCCCTCGATTTTAATGCCTCATCAGCAGGAAGCTGACATGAAACTTTTCCGCACCCTCCTCCTTCTGCTCAGCGTGGCGATGCTTGCCGCCTGTGCGGGCAAGCCCGCGCGCGATGCACTGCCAGCGTCCACCGTGGTTGCACCGCAGGCCGCTGAACAAACCGTCGACACTGCCGCTGCTGTGCCAGTGCAGGACACTGCGAGCACGGCTACTGCCGACAGCGCGCAGAACACCGCAACCGCCAGCGACGGCACCGCACCGACCGGCGCCGAAGACGACTTCGCTGCACTGTATGGCGGCCCGGCGCCGAGCGCTGAAGGCGAAACATCTGGGGCCGCTGCAAGCGTGACCTACGACCCGTGGGAGAAGTACAACCGCGGCGTGCACCGCTTCAACAATGCGGTCGACCGCGGCGTTGCGCGCCCGTTGGCCACGGCGTACACCAACGTCGTGCCGCAGTTCGCGCGTACCGGTGTCAGCAACTTCTTCAGCAACCTGCGCTCGCCACTGACCATGGTCAACCAGCTGCTGCAGGGCCACGCCGATGATGCCTGGGACACGCTGGGCCGCTTCCTGATGAACTCCACCTTCGGTATTGGTGGTCTGTTCGATCCGGCCAGCAAGGCGATGGTGCCCAAGCGCAGCGAAGACTTCGGTCAGACCCTGGGCGCGTGGGGCTGGCGTCGTTCGCGTTACGTGGAGCTACCGTTCTTCGGCCCACGTACCGTGCGTGATGTGTTCGGCCTGGCCGGTGATATTCCCTTGTCGCCGATGCGCCAGATCGAAATGGACAAGGTCCGCATCGGCCTGCAGGGCCTGCAGCTGGTGGATATGCGTGCACAGTTGATGGCAGTCGATTCACTGCGCGACACCGCAGTGGACGAGTACGCATTGACGCGCGATGCCTGGTTGCAGCGTCGCAACTACCAGATCGAAAAGGATCTGCGCCGCGACCGCAAGCATGACGATGACGACCAGACCACGATCCCGGTCGATGCAATGCCGATGCCGAACTGGGGCGACTGATCCTGGTTGCTGCTGGACAACAAGAAGCCCGGGGAAACCCGGGCTTTTTGCTATCCGCTTTTATTGTAGGAGCGGCGTAAGCCGCGAAGCTGATGGATCACCAGATCACAGATTGATCCGACCCGTCAGCAATGTGAGCTTCGCGGCTTACGCCGCTCCTACAACAACCAGGGCCTTACGCAGCCAAGGCTGCGTCGATCGCCTTGCGCAGGCCTTCGTCATCGGCAGTGGTGTCCGGGGCGAAGCGGGCTACAACGCTGCCGTCCTTGCCGACCAGAAACTTCTCGAAGTTCCACAGCACGGCCGGGGCCGGGTTGGCCTCGATGCCGAAGCCGACCAGCTTCTCGCGCATCGGGCCTTCGCCGATAGCGACCGGCTGCGCAGCGGTCAGCTGCTGGTACAGCGGGTGGATGTCGGCACCGGCGACGCTGATCTTGGAGAACATCGGGAAGCTGATGTCATAGGTGAGCGCGCAGAACTGCTTGATCTCGTCTTCGCTGCCCGGCTCCTGGCCGTTGAAGTTGTTGGCCGGGAAGCCCAGCACTTCAAGGCCGGCGTCCTTCTTTTCGCGATAGAGCTTTTCCAGGCCTTCGTACTGCGGGGTGAGGCCGCACTTGGAAGCCGTGTTAACCAGCAGCAACACCTTGCCGCGGTAGTCGGCCAGCGAAGTCGGGGCACCGTCGATGGTGGTCAGCGCGGTGTCGTATACGGAAGCGGTCATGCGGTTGCCTGCTGTGGGGTTGGGAGAGCGCAAGCATAAACGGCACGGGTGGCGCTGACACGACCGTAGTGTTGCAACACTGTAGTGCCGAGCCATGCTCGGCTGGGGCGTTACCGGTACAGCCTCTGCCGAGCAT
>NZ_JBRRDY010000038.1:0-46581 GCF_056759935.1 Stenotrophomonas sp. STEN035 | reverse complement strand
TACCAGGGCCATGCCCTGCAATTCTTGTCGGCCGCCCCGTTTTCGCGCCAGGCGCACCGCCGGCTGCGGGGGGGGTGTCGCTCCCCCCCCCACTACAGGGCCTTACTGGAAGTTGTAGCGCACCACGTGGAAAAACACCGGCGCGGAGAACACCACCGAATCCAGCCGGTCCAGGATGCCGCCATGGCCTTCGATCATCTCGCCCCAGTCCTTGGCGCCAAGGCTGCGCTTCACCGCCGACAACGCCAGCCCGCCAAGGAAGCCGCAGATCACGATCAGCAGCGACAGTGCCGCCGACTGCAGCGGTGAGAACGGAGTGATCCAGTACAGCGCGGCACCAACAGCTGTCGCAGCCAGACCACCGCCAACCAGACCTTCAACCGTCTTCGATGGGCTGACCAATGGCGCAAGCAGGTGTTTGCCGAACAGCTTGCCGAACACGTACTGCAGTACGTCGCTGAGCTGCACCACCAGCAGCAGGTAGAACAGCAGCATCAGGTTCTGCCCTTCGTAGCCGGGAATGCGCAGCAGCATCAGTGCCGGCGCGTGGCTGAGGCAGAACACGGTGAGCATCACGCCCCACTGGATCTTGGTGTTGCGCTCCAGGAAGTTCTCGGTGTCACCAGACAGTGCCGATACCGCCGGCAGGGCGAGGAAACCATAGACCGGGATACACATGACGAACAGGCCGTACCAGTCGATGCCGATCAGCCAATACTGCAGTGGGATGGCGATGTAGAAGCACAGGCACAGCGCAAGGTGATCGCCACGGCGCGTCGGCGTCAGCGAGATGAACTCACGCAGCGCAAAGAACGACAGCAGGCCGAAGAACACCAGCGTGGCGATCTTGCCCAGCACGAAGCAGAACAGCAGCACCGCGGCCATCACCCACCACGCACGGATGCGCGCGTTGAGGTTGTCGACCACCGAGCCCGGTTTGATCCTGCCGAGGATGAAGCCGATCGAGCTGGCGAGGATCAGCACACCAAACACGCCGCCAATCATCCACCAGAAGCTGGGCGGCGCGCGGTCGATGGCCTGTTGCAGGAAACTGCCCAGCGGCAATTGCAGGAATACGTTGTTCATGCCAGTTCCACCACCGCGTTGCGGGCACGTTCCAGGAACTGCGCCTTGTCTTCATCGGGAACGCGTGCGAGCGGTGCACCAAAGCGCGCCGTGCACACCAGTGGCACCGGTACCATGCTGCCCTTGGGCAGCGCGCGACGAGCATTGTCCAGATACACCGGCACCAGCTCCACATGCGGGTAGTGCTGGGCCAGATGGAACAGGCCGGCCTTGAACGGCTGCGGCAACGGCTCGTGGTTGCGGGTGCCTTCCGGGAACAGGATCAATGAATCACCTGCATCCAGCGCGTCATGCAGCGGCTGCAGCGGATCGCCTTCGCACTTGCTGCGGTCGCGCTCGATCAATACGGCATTGAAGCCCTTGTCGGCGATGACCTTGCGCACGCCCTTGCTCCAGTAGTCGCGTGCGGCGACCGGACGCGTGTGTTCGCGCAGCGCCGGTGGCAGCGCTGACCACAACGCCACGGTATCCAGGTGGCTGGCATGGTTGGCGAAGTAGATGCGTTGAGTGTCGGTAGGGCGGCTGCCAACCCAACGCGGGTAGGCACCAATGAAAATCTTGACGGCGGCGACCAGCAGGCTTGAGAGCATCAGTTGCCTGCCTTGAGTTGTGCGGCAATGGCGCGGGTGCGGGTGATGCAGGTCAGCAGCGAGCCGGCGGCGATGATGATGGCGGCTGCGGGTATCGCGTAATACGTGTGCGTGGTCAGCTGCTCGATGATGGCGAGCACGCAGGCTGCGGTGAGCACGAACATGCGGTGTTGCTTGGCCATTGGGCCGCGGAAATCCTGGGCCAGGCCGAGGCTGGCGCCGGACAGGCGTACATAGGCGGTGAGCGCGGCGAGCAGGGCGCCCAGCCAGCCAAGCCAAGGCATGCCAGCGGCATAGCCTAGCGCGATGATCAGCAGCGAGTCGGCGATGCGGTCCGGGTACTCGTTGTAGAGCGCACCAGTAGGTGTCTGTTTGCCGCCTTCCATCGCCACCATGCCGTCGAGCAGGTTGCAGATCAGGCGCAGCTGGATGCCGATGGCGCAGGCGATCAGCCCGGGTATGCCGGGCCAATACAACAGCGCAGCGGCGCCCCCTGCGGCGAAGAAAATGCTGAGTACCGAAATCTGGTTCGGTGTGATTGAGGAGCGTGCCAACGCGGCGCTGAGGGCGCGAGCCCAGCCGGTGGAACGGGCGGCAATTGGTCTACGGTCTTCCTTTCCCATGGGCCGATGGTAGTGCATTGCTCGTGATGGGGAACAGGGCGGAGCGTACAAGGCTGCTGGACCGAGCATGTCTAAGGTCTGTGCGGTGCCGGGCTGGGTGGTGTTTGTGGCTTTGGTTGCGGCTGTTATCGCCGCTGCGGCGGCTGTGGCTGTGGCTGTGGCTGTGGCTGTGGTTGTGGCTGTGGCTATTGCTGTTGTTTTGGCTGTTGTTGTTGCTGTTGCTCTGCTCTGCTTTGCTCTGCTTTGCTCTGCTTTGCTTTGCTTTGCTCTGCTTTGCTTTGCTTTGCTCTGCTCTGCTTTGGCTTTGGCTTTGGCTTTGGCTTTGGCTGTTGCTGCTGGCTGTCCCTTCTCCCGCTTGCGGGAGAAGGTGCCCGGAGGGCGGATGAGGGGGCTGTTGGGTTTTTGTTTTTGCTTTTGTCTTTGCTTGATCAAAAGCCAAAGCTCCCCTCATCCCAACCCTTCTCCCGCAAGCGGGAGAAGGGCTAAGGCAGTAGCGGAGCCAAAGCCAAAGCCAAGAAGGCTGCCCTCGCGGGCAGCCTTCTTGGGCCGAGCACCATCGACGCTGGGAACCAGCTCAAAGCGTCTGCAGTCGCGCGCGGGTCTCTGCATCAGGGAAACCGAGCGTCAGGTAGCGAGGCGGGTGGATATGCCGCGTATCTTCTCGCAACAAATAGCCGAGGATGGGGTGTGCCTGCTCCCAGTCAACCATCAGGGTCTCTGCTTCCCCATCCTCCACTGGCATCACCAGCACCAGACGGTCTGTGCGTGGCAGTGAGCTGGCAACCCCGTCGGTCCAGGCGCACAACGAAACCCGGTCTTCGCTGTGAACCATGAAGCTGGCAACAAACACATCTTCCTCATGCTTCTGGTGCACGCGCTCCAGCAGCTGCTTCTGCAGGGCGTATGCATCGGCGTCGAGTTCCAGCCGAAGTTGCCGCTGGCGCTCGCGCAGGCCAGCATCCGCCAGCACGTGCGCATGCAACTGGCCGTCGTCGTAGCGCAGTACTTCCCAGGAAATCACACGCCCATCGGCAAACGCATTGGCGGCCAATTCCAGCATCTGCGCCTGCCCCTGCAGGTCGCCTTCGCCGGTGACCAGCAATACGTCACGGGTAGCCAGCATGAACACCGGCAGCCCGGCGACCGGCACCCGATGCAGCAGATCGGGTAGCAGGGCGCGGCTGCTGTCATAGGCATCGCCCCATGCCGCCTGATAGACGCCGGGCGCTACCTCGACGAAGGGCTCATCAGGGCTTTCCCGCAGATTGCTGCGGGCGATGCTCAAGGCCTCGTCGAAGTCGACACCCCAGGCCTCTTCCGGGCCGCGGGTGAGGGTGGCAGTGTGGTCCGGGTGATCTACTGCCAGCAGCTCGACGCACTCCTCGCTCAGGCGGCGGTACTGCAGCTGCATGGGAGGGGCATCCCAACCATCCTGTTCGGCATGATGCAGGCTGATCTCCTCGAGCTGGGTGATGCTGCGGATCAAGGGGCGCAGCAAAGGCCGGGTCTGCTCCCAGCTCATCGCGTCATCTTTTTCGTGGACGCCAAGCAAGCTGCTGAAGGCCAGCAAGGCCTTGCGTTGCTGCCCGCGCGGGGCGCCGAGATAGGCGTGGTAGGCGTTGTGCAGGTTGAAGTAGGAACCGTTGGCATGGCGGATGCGGAAAGTATCCGCCTCGTACTCCAGTTCATGCGGGTAGCCATTGCTGCGCACCGCGTCGATGAACTTGCGGGCAAACCGGTCCGGGTCGGGCTTGTCCTTGAACAGATTGCCGAAAAATTCTGAAAACATGCCAACGCTCCCTGTGTATGCAGGGCAATGGTGTGCGGGCGCGTCGTTGCTTGGCAAGCGCGGTTGTACAAAAAGCAGACGGGCCGCTTGCGCGGCCCGTCTGGGTGGTGCTTTTACCTGTCGCCGAACTTACTTCAGCTTTGCAGCCTTGCGCAGGGCTTCGGCACGGTCGGTGTTCTCCCAGGAGAACGCAGTCGCGTTCTGGGTCTTGCCGTCGCCGTCGACGTACGAGAATTCCTTCGGCTTGCGACCGAAGTGGCCGTAAGCAGCGGTCTGCTGGTACATCGGGTGGATCAGGTCCAGCATCTTGATGATGCCGTACGGACGCAGGTCGAAGTGGGCGCGGATCAGCTTCTCGATCTGTGCGTCCGAAATCTTGCCGGTGCCGAAGGTGGTGACCGAGATCGAGGTCGGCTCGGCCACGCCGATGGCGTAGGAGACCTGCACTTCGCACTTGTCGGCCAGGCCAGCGGCAACCACATTCTTGGCGACGTAACGGGCAGCGTAAGCGGCCGAACGGTCAACCTTGGACGGGTCCTTGCCGGAGAACGCGCCGCCACCGTGACGGGCCATGCCGCCGTAGGTGTCGACGATGATCTTGCGACCGGTCAGGCCGCAATCGCCCACCGGGCCGCCGATCACGAAGATGCCCGTCGGGTTGATGTGCACCTTGTTCTTCGGCAGCTTGTCCAGCCATGCCTTCGGCAGCACCGGCTTGAGGATGTGCTCGCGCACGGCCTCGACCAGGTCCTTCTGCTTCACGCCCGGATCGTGCTGGGTCGACAGCACAACGGCGTCAAGACCTTCGATCTTGCCGTCCTGGCCGTAACGCAGGGTTACCTGGCTCTTGGCGTCCGGGCGCAGCCACGGCAACGGCGAGTTCTTCTTCTTGCGGATCTTGGCCTGCTGCTCGACCAGGCGGTGCGAGTAGTAGATCGGTGCCGGCATGAATTCCGGGGCTTCGTTGCAGGCATAGCCGAACATCAGGCCCTGGTCACCAGCGCCTTGCTCTTCCGGCTTCTTGGCCTTCTTGTTGGTGCCGTCAACGCCGGCAGCAATGTCGGGCGACTGCTTGCCCAGCATGTTGATGATGGCGCAGGTGTGGCCGTCGAAGCCGACGTTGGAGTTGTCGTAGCCGATTTCGTTGATGACGTTGCGGGTCAGTTCTTCGATATCGACCCACGCCGAGGTGGTCACTTCGCCGGCGACAATTGCCGCACCGGTCTTGACCAGGGTTTCGCAGGCCACGCGGGCGCGTTTGTCCTGGGTCAGGATCGCGTCCAGCACCGCATCGGAGATCTGGTCGGCAATCTTGTCCGGATGGCCTTCGGAGACCGATTCGGAGGTGAACAGGTAGCTGGACATCGGGCTATATATCCCTTGATTCGGATGGAAAGATGGGCGCGCATCATACACGGTCGGCACCTTGACGGAATAGTGCCGAAGTGTCTGTTGCCATCCGGTTAAGCCACAGTCACCGGATTGCCGCAAAACCGCAACCGGCCTGCCTTGTGGCGGGCGCAGGCTCCCGGCCAATGGGCCGACAGGGAGACCTTGCCATGCAACAGATCGCGCAGCGCCTGCAGCAACGCTACCCCGATTGGTTCCACGGTCCGCGCCGCCACCTGGCCCGGCCACTGCTGCGCACAGTGGGGCGCTGGTCACGTTTCGAGCAGATGGACGCCTTCCTGCAGCGCAGTGCCGGGCTGCAGGGCTTCGCCTTCGTCAGTTCCGCGCTGGGCTTCCTCGACGCCGGCTACGCGGTGGATACGGCGGCGCTGGCGCGGATTCCGGCCAGCGGTCGCCTGCTGATCGTCGCCAACCACCCGTCCGGGGCGCTGGACGCACTGGCGCTGCTGGACGCGGTGGGGCGGGTGCGTAGCGACGTACGGATCATTGCCAACGACATGCTGCTGGAGCTGGAACCGCTGCGCGAGCTGCTGCTGCCGGTGCGCATCCTCGGCGGCAGCGCGCAGCGGGCCAGCCTGCAGGCGGTGGAGCAGGCGCTGCAGGCCGAGCAGTGCGTGATCGTATTCCCGGCCGGCGAGGTCTCGAGGCTGTCGCTGCAGGGCATCCGCGACGGTCGCTGGAACCGTGGTTTCGTCCGCTTCGCCCGTGCCTGCGCCACGCCGGTGCTGCCGGTGCGGGTGCAGGCGCGCAATTCGGCGCTGTTCTACGGCGCCTCGGCGCTGTTCAAGCCGGCCGGCACCGCCTTGCTGGCGCGGGAGATGTTTGCCCGCCGCAAGCGCCCATTGCGCCTGCAGATCGGCCAGCTGATGCGGCTGGATGCGCAGCAGGACCCGGCGCGGCAGCTGCAGGCGGTGCGTGATGCGCTGTACGCGCTGGGCAAGGAGCAGCAGGGCGCCGAGCTGCAGGAGAGCAGCCCGCAGCCTTTGGCCGAACCGATTGCTGCGGCCCAGGTCGCCGCCGCCATCGAGACGACGGAGCTGCTGGGCCAGACCAGCGACGGCAAGCAGATTCGCCTGGCCCAATGCGCGGCCAACTCGCCCTTGCTGTTGGAGCTGGGCCGGCTGCGTGAGCTGACCTTCCGCGAAGTGGGCGAAGGTACCGGCCGCAGCCGCGATCTGGATGACTTTGATCCGCTCTACCAGCACATCGTGGTCTGGGACGCGCCAGCCCAGCGCATCGCCGGTGCCTATCGGGTGATGCGCGGAGCTTCGGCGCTGGCGCGCAGTGGCCTGCAGGGCCTGTACACCGCCAGCCTGTTCCGCTACTCGGACGATGCCATTCCGCGCATCGCCGAGGGCATGGAGCTGGGCCGCAGCTTCGTGGTGCCTGACTACTGGGGCAGCCGCAGCCTGGATTATCTGTGGCAGGGCATCGGTGCCTACCTCGCCAGCCAGCCGGGCGTGCGCTATCTGTTTGGCGCGGTGTCGATCAGCGCTGCCCTGCCGCGCGAGGCGCGCGAGCAATTGGTGGCGTATTACCAGCAGTACTACGGCGCTGGTCGCAGCCTGGCCGAGTCGAACCGGCCCTTCCAGTACTTTGCCGCGCCGCCGAGCTTCGGTGAGCTGGATACGCAAGCCGCTTTCGAGGTGCTCAAGGCCAACCTGGCGACGCTGGGCACCAGCGTGCCGACCTTGTACCGGCAGTACACCGATCTGTGCGAACCCGGTGGCGCGCGTTTCCTCGCGTTCGGCGTGGACCCGGATTTCAGCGATTCCATCGACGGCCTGATCGAGGTGGACCTGCAGGCGATCCGCCCGCACAAACGCAAACGCTATCTGCGTGATGCCGGAGCAACGGCATGAGTGCGGTGCCGGTGCTGCCGCCGCACCGGCGCGCAGTGTTCATCTCCGACACGCATCTGGGCGCACGCCATTGCCATGCGGCGGAACTGGCGCGCTTCCTCACCGGCCTGCGTTGCGAACGTCTGTATCTGGTCGGCGACATCGTCGATCTGTGGTGGCTTTCCCATAAACGTGCGACCTGGCAGCAGGCGCACAACGAGGTGATCGAAGCCTTGCATGCGCTGCGTCGTGCCGGCACCGAAATCATCTATATCCCCGGCAACCACGATGCGCCACTGCGGCGCACCTGCGGCTTGATGCTGCCGGCCATGCAGGTGCGGCGCCGCGCCATCCACACCACCGTCGATGGCCGGCGCCTGTTGGTGGTGCATGGTGATGACTACGACGGCGCCACCCACTTCGGTGGGCTGCAGGAGCGCTTTGGTGACTGGCTGTATTACCGCATCCTCACCGGCAACCGCCTGTTCAACGCCGCGCGGCGCCGGCTTGGCCTGCGCTACTGGTCGCTGTCGGAATTCCTCAAGCGCCAAAGCGGTGCGGCCGAACGCTATATCGAGCGCTTCGTGCAGGCCGGGCTGGCCGACGTACGCCGGCGCGGGCTGGACGGCATCATCTGCGGCCACATCCACCGCGCGGCGCTGGTCGAGCGCGATGGCCTGGTCTACGCCAACGATGGCGACTGGGTGGAAAGCCTGACCGCGCTCGCCGAAGACCCGGATGGCAGCCTGCGCCTGCTCGATCATTCCGGACGCAGCCTGGTCTGTTTGCCGGGCGTCGAGAGGCTGGCGCAGGCGGCCTGATATCGCTGGCTGACTTCTTCCTCACTCGGTGGGCGGCTATGCTGGGGCCAGCCAACGAGCAGGGAGTATCGGGGTGGCAGGCAAGCAACCAGCATCGGTCGCGATAGGGTTGTGTGTGCTGTGGATGTTGCTGGCGCCACCTGCAGCGGCGGCAGAGGTGGTGCCTGCCTTGAGTTACGAGCAGGCGCGACAGCGCCTGGAGCAGGTGTCCGACGCGCTGGCCGCCGCCGATGCCGGCGTGCGCAACAAGCTGGACCTGCAGGATGCCAGCCGCTACCTGCGCTTGCCGGAGATCACCGCCGACGTGCGCCGTATGCAGTTCCAGAAGACCTTGAGCCTGCCGCTGGGGTCGTTGGCACCGGTTGCCGAGGCATTCGGCATCGAGTCGCCGCTGGAATTCGGCGAGCGTGATTGGCGCACCCGGCCCATCGTGACGGCCAGCGTGCCCTTGTACAGCGGTGGCCTGATCCCGGCCGCGCAGGGGGCTGCACAGGCCGCCAGCGAACTGGCCCAGGCCGATCGCGAACTGCAGCGGCAGTCCTTGTCGCTGCAGCTGGTGCAGGCCTACTTCGGCCAGCAGTTGGCCGAGCAGGCGGTGCAGGTACGCCGTGACGTGCGTGACGGCTTGCAGCGACATCTTGAGGATGCACAGAAGCTCGAGCGCGAGGGCTTCGCCACCAAGGCGCAACGGCTGCAGGCCAACGTCGCCCGCGACAAGGCCGAGCGCGAATATCAGAAGGCCGTCAACGATCTGTCCACCCTGCAGCAGGCGCTGGCCACCTTGCTGCGCAGTGGTGGCACGGTTGCGACGACGTCGCCGCTGTTCGTGATCAATGGTCCGGTCGGTGCGCGCGAGGAATTCGAGCGCAGTGCCCAGCAGCGGCATCCGCAGGTTGGCCGCTTGCGCGCGCTGGCTGCGCAGGCCGAACAAGGCGTGCGTGCACAGCAGGCCAAGCTCAAGCCGCAGATCTATCTGTTCGGCCAGTACGACCTGCGCCGTCGCGATGCGTTGTTGACCGACGCCGACTGGGCCTTCGGTATCGGCCTGCGCTACACCTTCCTGTCGCCGACGGCGCGGCCGCTGCAGGTCAGCGCGGCGCGCGCGCAGCTGGAGCAGGCGCAATCGGGGCTGAGCGAAGTGGAGAACCAGTTGCAGCTTGGCGTCGGCAAGGCCTGGAACGAGCTGGAGACCGCCCGCGTGCAGTTCCAGCTGCTGGACAGCAGCATCGCCCAGGCGCAGGAAAACCTGCGCCTGCAGGAGCTGTCGTTCCGCGAAGGCCAGTCCACCTCGCTGGATGTGATCGACGCGCGGCTCGGCCTGGGTGGTGCGCAGGTGGAACGTGCACAGGCCGCCTATCAATTCGACGTGGCGCTGGCGCAGCTGCTGGAAGTGAGCGGACAGCTGCAACGTTTTGACGACTACCGCCAACGCGCGGACAAGGTGCTGGAATGAGCGATTCGCTGCAGGTGGAGACCAATCCGCGGCAACGCCGCGTGTTCCTGATTGCCGGAGTGGTGTTGCTGGTGCTGGTGGCGGTCGGCCTGTGGCTGGGCCTGCGCAGCCCACCGGACCAGGTGCAGGGCATGGCCGATGCCGACAACGTCAACGTCGCCGCCAAGGTCACCGCGCGCCTGCAGCAGTTGCATGTGCGCGAAGGCGACCGGGTCAAAGCCGGGCAGGTGCTGTTCGATCTCGACAGTCCCGAGGTTGCCGCCAAGGAGCGCCAGGCTGACGCGGTGGTGGCTGCAGCTGCGGCGATGGCATCCAAGGCCGAGGAGGGCGCACGCAGCGAGGATATCCGCGCCGCCGAAGCCAACTGGAAGCGCGCACAGGCCGGCGCCGAACTGGCGACCAGTACCTTCCGCAGGCTCGACAATCTCTACGCCGAGGGCGTGGTAAGCCGGCAGAAGCGCGACGAAGCACAGGCGCAGGCGCGCAGTGCCAACGAACTGACCCGCGCTGCCCGCGCGCAGTACGACCTTGCCCTGGCTGGTGCCCGCGTGCAGGACAAGGACGCGGCACTGGCACAGGTACGGCAAGCGGAGGGCGCCAAGGCCGAGGTTGATGCGGCGCGCCGGGAAACCCAGGGCCGTGCGCCGCTGGCAGGTGAGGTCGGCAAGCGCATGGCCGATATCGGCGAACTGGTGCCGGCCGGCTATCCGGTCTTCACCCTGGTCGACATCGACCACATGTGGGTGGCGCTGAACCTGCGCGAGGACCAGATGAACGGACTCAAGCCCGGCGCCCGACTGCAGGGCACGATTCCGGCCCTGCAGGACCGCAGTGCGGCGTTCGAGGTCTACTTCATCAACCCGGCCGGTGACTACGCCACCTGGCGCAGCACGCGGCAGTCGTCCGGCTATGACGTGCGCAGCTTCGAGGTGCGGGCGCGGCCACAGCAGGCAATCGAAGGATTCCGGCCGGGCATGAGCGTGCTGTTTGCATGGCCGCAGGACTGACATCGGCCGGCGCCTTCGCCGCCTCGCTGCGGCGCGAGTTGCAGCACTGGCGCAGTGACCGCTGGGAGCTGGCGTTGGTGACGGTGCTGCCGCTGCTGCTGATGGCGCTGATGATGTGGCTGTTCTCCGGCTCGGTGCTGCGGCAGGTGCCGATCGCCTTGGTTGACTTGGACCGCAGCCCGACCAGTCGCGGCTTGGCACGCGCCATCGATGACAGCCCCGGCGTGCGAGTGGCAAGCCAACCGGCGTCGCTGCAGCAGGCGCAGGCGCAGCTGCGGGCGCTGGAAGTGTTTGCCATCGTGCTGGTTCCGCGCGACCTGAGCCGGCGCGCGCTGCGCGGCGAAACGGTGCCGGTCTTTGCTTTCTACAACGCCACCTACATGGCGACCGGGCAGTCGGCCGGGCGCGATATCGGTGATGCGGTGAGCGCCTACAACGCGCGCATGCTCAAAGAGCAGATCGCGCTGCAGGTTGGCCCGGCAAAACTGCGCGGGCCGCCGGTCACGGTGCAGGCAACGGTGCTGTACAACCCGGCGCGCAGCTATGAGTTGTTCCTGCTGCCGTTGATCTTCCCGGCCATGCTGTCCCTGCTGGCCGCGCTCGCGGCCGGTGCCGCGTTTGGGCGCGAGCAGCGCGATGGCCTGCTCGGCGGCTGGTTGCAGCACCGGCCGTGGGCGGCGATGGCCGGCAAACTGTTTCCGTATGTCGCGCTGTTCTCGCTGTATGGCGCGCTTGGCGTGCTGTATCTGGCCTATGTGCGCGGTGACGGCATGGCCGGCAGCCTGTGGCTGATGCTGCTGGCGCAGCCGCTGTTCTATCTGGCCTGCTGCAGTTTCGCGCTGCTGTTCATCGCCGTGACCCGCGACATCTGCACGGGGCTATCGGCGGTGGGTTTGACGATTGGTACCGCGCTGGCGTTCTCCGGTGCCACCTTCCCGGTGATCGAGGCGCCGTTGTTCACCCGCGTCTGGAACCTGTTGCTGCCGCTCACCGCCTATGTGCAGGTGCAGATGCAGCAGTTGTTCATGGGCGCGCCTTGGCAGGTGTCGCTGCGGCCATTGGCGGTGCTGTTGTTGATGACCGTGGTGGCCGGCGGCTTGGGGGCGTACCTGCTGCTGCGCACTGCACGCCAGCAGGTGCGTGCATGAGCGGCTTCGGCGCTGGCTTCCGGAGCGCCCTGCAGGCGATGTTCGCCGACCCGGCCGCGCGCGCGGTGATGATAGGCGCGGTGCTGCTGTACTCGTTCTTCTATCCGGCGGCGTATCGCCATCAGGTCGCCAGTGACCTGCCGATCGCGGTGGTGGACGCTGATCACAGCGCAACCAGCCGCGAGCTGATCCGGCATGTGGATGCACTGCTGGCGGTGCAGGTGGTCAGCCAGCCGCCGGATCTGGCCCAGGCCAAACAGCAGCTGCTGCGCGGCCAGGTGGATGGCATCGTGCTGATTCCGCAGCGGCTGGAGCGCGACATCCTGCGTGGCGGCAGCGGTCAACTTGTGTTGTTGGGAAATGGCGCCTACCTGAGCCGGGCCAGCGCCATCCTCAACGGCCTGGCCGAAGGCATCACCGGTTTTGGTCGCCAACAGGCGCTGCGCCAGGCAGCCTTCATGGGCGCGCCGCAGGCAGCGCCGCTGCAATTGGTGCAGCGCCCGCTGTACAACACGCGCGAAGGCTATGGCAGCAGCGTGGTGCCCGGCGTGTCGGAACTGATCGTGCACCAGACCCTGCTGCTCGGCATCGGCGTACTGCTGGGCAGTCGCCGCGCCCAGCTGGGCCGGCGCCTGCAGTTCGACCTGCCGACCTTGTCGGGAATGGCTTCGGCGTTCGTCGTGGTGGCGGTGTGCGGGCTGCTGTACTACGTCGGCTTCACTGCCTGGGCGCAGGACTATCCGCGTGGCGGCAACATTCCCGGACTGTTGTTGGCGGTGCTGCTGTTCGCGCTGGCGACGGTGCCATTCGGGATGTTCATCGCCAGCTTCTTCGATACCCGCGAACGGGCGTTCCAATATGTTACCGCGGTGTCGATCCCGCTGTTCTTCCTGTCCAACCTGTCGTGGCCGGCCATCGCCTCACCTCCGGCCCTGGTGGCGTTGGCCAAGCTGTTGCCGACCACCGCCGGCATCAATGCCATCGTCCGCACCCAGCAGTTGGGTGCGCGCCTGCCTGAGATCGGTGGCGAGCTGCTCAACCTGCTGTTGCTGGCGCTGCTGTACGGCGGCCTGATGCTGTGGCGACTGCATGGCCGGCGGCAGCGCTGAGCGCAGCGTTGGCTGCTAGCATCGGCGCATGGATTCCCTCAGCCAGATCGTTCTAGGTGGTGCCATTGCCGCCGCCATCACTCCCGCAGCGCATCGCCGCGCCGCCTTGCTTGCTGGTGCGGCCCTGGCCACGCTGCCGGATCTGGACGGTTTGGCGATCATGGCCTTCACCGACAACCCGGTGAGCCTGATGACGGTGCACCGCAGCTTCAGCCATTCGCTGTTCGTGCTGCCCTTGCTGGGCACCTTGATCTGGTGGTTGTACAAGCGCTTCGGCCATGGCCGCGTTGCCCAGGCGCCGACGCGCTGGTGGTGGGCGATGGTGCTGGCGCTGGTGACGCATCCATTGCTGGATGCCTTCACTGTTTACGGCACGCAGCTGTGGTGGCCGCTGACGCCGCCACCGACGATGTGGTCCAGCGTCTTCATCATCGATCCGCTGTATACGATCTGGTTGTTGATAGCCTGCGGCATTGCATGGTTCGCGCGTGCCCGGCCGTTGGCGCAACGCGCGCTGGTGGCGGGCCTGGTGTTGAGCAGCGGTTACCTGGGCTGGTCGTTGATCGCCAAGGCGCAGGTGGACCGAGTGGCCGCGCAGTCACTGGCGCATATGGGCCTGGCCGATGCGCCGCGCTTCTCGGTGCCGATGCCGTTCAACACTTTGTTGTGGCGGGTGGTGGCGATGACCCCGCAGGGCTATGTGGTCGGCGATCGCTCACTGTGGGCCGATCATGGGCCGATGCAGTTCCAGGGCTACCCGTCGAATGTGCAGGCGTTGCGGCAGGCTGCGGATGTGCCTGCGGTGCAGCGACTGAACTGGTTCAACCACGGCTTCATGCGCGCGCAGGTAGTCGATGGCGAACTGGTGCTCAGCGATCTGCGCATGGGCCTGGAACCGGATTACAACTTCAACTTCGCTGTTGCCAGCGAACGCGATGGCCAGTGGCAGGCGATGCCGCCACGGCAGGTGCAGCCTGCGTATCGGCAGGCAGGCAATCGCGATGTACTGAAACAGCGCTTGGCGCAGATGTGGCAGCGCATCTGGCAGGCGCCGGTGGCAACCGGCGCCGCCACAACTCAGTAGACCGTGGCGCGGGCCTGCACGAAGGAATAGAAGAACACCGCATTGGGGTCGTTCTGCACCTGGGTGAACTCGGCGCGCATGCCATCCACCGTCGCCTGGTCGACCTTGCCGGCTTCCAGCAGCTGCTCGGCGGCCGACAACAGCAGCTCTTCCCATAGCGCGAACATCACCTTGCGCCGCGCGGGTTCGCGGTTGTCCAGGTGCACGGTCTTGGTCTGCGTCTGCACATCGCGGAAGCCGCCGGCCAGCAGCAGGTTGCCGAGCTTGGCACCGACAAACGGATCGCCGCCGCTGTCGATCTGGAAATCGTTGAACGCCATCCAGTAGCGCCACAGGTTGGGCGAGTAGGGATCGAGCAGGAACGAGGCATTCATCACCTCGGTGACGAATACCGGCGAGCCCGGGCTCAGCACCCGCCGCACTTCGGCCAGCGCGCGCGCGGGCGAGGGGACGTGCTCCAACACCCAGCACAGGAAGGCGCCATCGAAGCTGCGCGGTTCGAACGGCAGGTCGGTGGCATTGGCGCGCTGGAACTCGACGCGCTCCTGCAGCCACGGCATCTGTGCCAGATGCGCGTTGGCGGCAGCCAGCTGGCGCTCGTTGAGGTCGATGCCGGTGACTCGCAGCTCGGGGAAGCGGCGCAGCAGGATCTCGCTCTGCGCACCGACGCCGCTGCCTACTTCGAGGATGTGGCGGGAATTGCAGAAATCGATGTCATGGAAGATCGCCGGTTCAAACAGGCGTGCCTGCTTGCGCAGCCGCTCCTGTTCGTTCGCGGAGAAGCCATGCAGATAGGGGAAGTCGTTGAGAGTCATAAAAACAGCGTCGTGCAGTAATCCGCCCAGTATCGCCAGCCGGTGTTACCGCGGCGCATGCATAACGGAACCCAGCATTGCGGTGCCGCAGGCAATGTCGGCGCGGCGCGGGTTTGCGGCCGGGGGCGGCTGATAGCCATTGGTTCTGAGAATTCGCCGATTTGGAATCAGGCTTTGGTGAGAGCTTGGAGGGGAGCTTGCCGGGGGCGGAAAAGCGAAATCCGCATTTGTTCTGAAAATGAAACGAATTATTGGATTTTAAGTAATTGTTCTAGTTTTGATGGCAAATACAATGGGCGCCATCAAGCAAAGGCCAGCGGTGTTGCCGGCCTGCTTTCCCCTCAGGAAACGATCATGAACAGCCAAGTCATCTCCCTGTACAAGAAGCGCCGTTCCCAGTATGCCCTCGGCAAGCAGCTGCCGATCAGCCAGGACGACACCACCCAGCTGATCAAGCAGGCCATGCGCGAAGCGCCGTCGGCCTTCAACGCCCAGTCCTCGCGCGCGCTGATCCTGTTCGGCGACCACAGCCAGAAGTTCTGGGAGCTGACCAAGGAAGAGCTGCGCAAGATCGTACCGGCCGATGGCTTTGCCGCCACCGAAGCCAAGCTCAACAGCTTCGCTGCCGGCGCCGGCACGGTGTTGTACTTCGTCGATACCGATGTGGTGAAGGGCCTGCAGGAACAATTCGCCCTGTATGCCGACAATTTCCCGGTCTGGGCCGAGCAGTCCAACGGCATGGCCCAGTTCGCGGTGTGGACTGCACTTGCTGATGCCGGCGTCGGTGCCAGCCTGCAGCATTACAACCCGCTGGTGGACGACGTGGTGCGTGCGCATTGGGGCGTGCACGGCAACTGGCAGCTGCGCGCGCAGATGCCGTTCGGCTCGAATGAAGCCCCGTTCGGTGAAAAGACCTTCATGGAAGACGAAGCGCGCTTCAAGGTATTTGCATGATCAAGGTATTCGGCTGAATTGCAGTGGCGCGGTTCTCTCCCCCGCGCGCCGCTGATAGTCGAACCGGCCCGCCAGCACCAGCTGGTGGGCCTTTTTTTTGTAGTGCCGAGCCATGCTCGGCAGAGGCTTTCTGCACCATCGGACGGATCGCCGGTAACGCCCCAGCCGAGCATGGCTCGGCTCTACAAGGGCGTCATGCACAATCGGACGGATCGCCGGTAACGCCCCAGCCGAGCATGGCTCGGCTCTACCGGGAGCGCGGCATGCCCTTTATTGCGCGTAAGCCATTTCGCCCGCTACCAGCGCATCAAAATAGTCGCGGGTCAGCCGGATCTGCGCGTCGGCGGTTTCCGCGGCGTTGACCACCGCGCGGAAAGCGGCATTCTCCGGGCGATCCTTCGCATACCAGCCCAGGTGCTTGCGGGCGATGCGCACGCCCTGCGGTTCGCCGTAGAAGGCGTGCAGGTCGGTCAAATGGCCGAGCAGGATGTCGCGTACTTCCTCCACCGAGGGCGGTGGCAGTTCCTCGCCGGTAGCCAGGTAGTGGGCGATCTCACGGAAGATCCACGGTCGACCCTGCGCGGCGCGGCCCACCATCACCGCATCGGCGCCGGTCAGCTTGAGCACCTGCTCGGCCTTGCGCGGTGAATCCACATCGCCATTGGCCAATACCGGGATCTTCAACATCGCCTTGATCGCGGCGATGGTCTCGTACTCGGCCACGCCGGTGTAATGCTGGTCGCGGGTGCGGCCGTGAATCGCCAGTGCGGCGATGCCGCTGTCTTCGGCGATACGGGCGATGGTCGGTGCGTTACGCACCTCGGCGCACCAGCCGGTGCGGATCTTCAGTGTCACCGGTACATCGACCGCATTGACCACGGATTCGAGAATGCGTGCGACCAGCGCTTCGTCGCGCATCAATGCCGAACCAGCCCAGGCATTGCAGACCTTCTTGGCTGGGCAGCCCATGTTGATGTCGATGATCTGCGCGCCGTGATCTACGTTGTAGCGCGCCGCCTCGGCCAGCTGCTGCGGTTCGGTGCCGGCGATCTGCACGCTGATCGGTGCCGGTTCACCAGCATGGTCCATGCGATGGATGGATTTGCGGGTGGTCCAGAAGCGTGGATCGCTGATGGTCATTTCCGAGGCGGCCAGACCCGCACCGAGCCGTTTGCACAGCTGGCGGAATGGCTTGTCGGTAACGCCGGCCATGGGCGCGAGCACCACGTTGGGTGCAATGGTGTAGGGGCCGATCTGCATGGCGATATTGTAAGGCGCGGGCTGGAACCCCGGCTGTAGGAGCGGCGTGAGCCGCGAAGCTGGTGGTGCGCGAAGGCTTAAGAGCTAACCCCTCCCCAACCCTCCCCTTGCCTGCGGCAAAGGGAGGGGGTACGACTGGGCCTCAGACGTCGGCCGGGGTCATCCGCGGCATCGCCAGTGCGGCGCCTTCGCTCTCGGTGGAACGGGCGGCGTACAGATTGGCGAAACGCACATGCTTGATGAACGAAGATTCCGGTGCCGCTGCCAGCGAGGCGGCCAGCGCGCCGTTGAAGGCATCGCCGGCACCGGTGGTGTCCACCACCTGCACCGACTCGGCCGGCACACGGTAGTACGGCTGGCTGTCGCTGCGCAGCTTGTCTTCATCGTGCGAGACAAATACGCCCACCGCGCCCAGCGTCACCACCACGGTGTTGCCGGACAGCTTGCGGCACAGGGCGTGCAGGCTGGCACCGTCCAGCGCCGCCACGTCATCGGCCTCGATGCGTTCGCCGACATGACGGCTGAGCAGGGCGGCAAACTCGGTTTCGTTCGGGGTCAGCACGTCGGCCAGCTTGAGCAGGCTGATGGTGGACGGGGCATTGGCCGGAGCGGCGTTGAGCATGGTCAACACGCCAGCCTCGCGGGCCTGCGCCAGCGCGGCTTCGATGGTTTCCACCGGCGATTCCAACTGTGCCAGCAAGACCTTGGCGCCACCGATCAGGGTGGCGTTGGCGGCGACGAAATCGTTGCTCAGCGAGGCATTGGCGCCTGCACCGATCACGATCGAGTTGCGGCCACGGCCATCGACGTAGATACCCGCGGTACCGGTGGGCTCGGTGGTGGCTTCGGCCACCAGCGCGATGCCGTCGGCACTGGCCAGCTGGCGGGCGAGGTCGCCGCCAGCGTCAGCACCGAGTGCGCAGACAAAGCTGGTGTCAGCACCGGCGCGGCGAGCGGCGACGGCCTGGTTGAAGCCCTTGCCACCGGGGCCGGTGCTGTAACGGCCAGCGATGGTCGCTCCCGGCGCGGGCAGGGTATCGCAGCGCCAGACGTGATCGACATTGAAGGAACCGGCAACGACTACAGAACTCATGGAATCTACGTCTCTAAGGTGGCGATGAAACAGCAGCTGCGATGGCTTGGCCATCTGACTCGGCCGCCTTGCGGCGGCCGGGCCGGATCAGCTGGATTGAATCAACTGAAGTGGGTCAGCACGCCGGCAATGGTGGCGGTCATCAAGGTGGCAATGGTGCCGCCCAGGACTGCACGCAGGCCGAACTTGGCCAGGTCCTGGCGACGGTCCGGAGCCAGGCCGCCAATGCCGCCGATCTGGATGGCAATGGAGCTGAAGTTGGCGAAGCCGCACAGCGCGTAGGTGGCGATCAGGCGGCCTTCTTCACTCAAGGTGGTGCCCGGAACGTTGCCCTGGATGATCTGCGACAGGTCCATGTAGGCGACAAATTCGTTGATCACGACCTTCTGGCCAATCAGCGAACCGACGGTGGTGGCGTCAGCCCACGGCGTGCCGATCACCCAGGCGATCGGGGCCAGCACGTAGCCGAAGATGGTGGCCAGGCTGGTCGGCTTGCCGATGGCGGCGGCCAGGCCGGTGACGTCACCAATCCAGGTCAGTGGCGCATTGAGCAGGGCGATCAGGGCGATGAAGGCCAGCAGCATGGCGCCGATGTTCAGCGCAAGGCGCAGGCCGTCAGCGGCACCGCCAGCGGCGGCGTCGATGATGTTGGAGGAGGTCTTCTCCACTTCCATCTTGACCGTGCCGCGGGTCAGCGGAGTGCCGGTTTCCGGCACCAGCAGCTTGGCGACCACCAGCGTGGCCGGCGCGGCCATGATCGAGGCAGCCAGTAGGTGTTTGGCGTAGAACGCCTGCGAGGCTGGATCGCCACCGCCGAGCATGCCGACGTAAGCAGCCAACACGCCGCCAGCGATATGCGCCATGCCGCCGATCATCATCGTGATCAGTTCGGACTGGGTCATCTTGGAAATGTAGGGGCGTACGGTCAGCGGCGCCTCGGTCTGGCCGATGAAGACGCTGGCGCAGACGCTGGTGGTCTCCGCACCGGACACGCGCATCACCTTGGTGATGGCCGCAGCCATGACCCGCACGATGGCCTGCATCACGCCCAGGTGGTACATCACGCCCATCAGCGCCGAGAAGAAGATGATGGTCGGCAGCACCTGGAAGGCGAAGATGAAGCCGTACTTGGGGATGTCCATCAAGCTGCCGAAAATGAAGTTGGAACCTTCATTGACGAAGCTCAGAATCTTGACGAAGCCCTTGCCCAGCCAGTCGAACACGTCGCGACCACCCGGAACCAGCAGCACCAGCGCCGCAAACGCAATCTGCAGGGTGATGCCGGTGGCAACCAGCTTCCAGTCAACGGCTTTCTTGTTATTGGAGAACAGCCAGGTGATGCCCAAAAGCACCGCCAGGCCGAACAGACCGAAGCCGATTCTGCCCAAACCTTCGAACATGAGTAATCCCCGGGCGTGCCCGCAAAAGACGCAAGCCTAGAGCAGCGGCTGATGCCGGGCAAGAATATCTCCGGCATAAGCAGGCATTTGCTGGGATTGCGCCGGTATCGGCAAGGTCTGCGGGCCTGTCCTGTGCGCAGTCAGGGTTACACTGGCGGCCTGTCTGCGCGAATCCTGCGCACCGTCTTACGTTGGAGCCAGCCATGCAATACCGTCGTCTCGGGTCGTCCGGCCTGCAGCTGTCCGCCTTGTCGTTTGGTGCCTGGGTGACCTTTGGCAGCCAGATCGGGCGCGATGAGTCGCGAAACCTGATCGCCGCGGCCTGGGACAACGGGGTCAACTTCTTTGACAACGCCGAGGGCTATGCCAAGGGCCGCGCCGAAGAGGTGATGGGCGATGTGATCGCCGATCTGCGCCTGCCGCGCGATGGTTACTGCGTGTCGTCCAAGGTGTTCTTCGGTTCGGCCGAGGAGCCGGCGCCGACCCAGCGTGGGCTGTCTCGCAAGCACGTCACCGATGCCTGTCACGCCGCGCTCAAGCGCCTGCGGGTGGATTACCTGGACCTGTACTACTGCCACCGTCCGGATGCGGAGACCCCGATCAGCGAGACCGTGCTGGCGATGGACACCCTGATCCGCCAGGGCAAGGTCCTGTACTGGGGTACCTCGGAGTGGTCGGGCGCGCAGATCGCCGAGGCGGTGGCCTTTGCCCGCGCTCACAACCTGTATGCTCCGAGCATGGAGCAGCCGCAGTACAACCTGTTGCATCGCGCCCGCGTGGAGCAGGAATACGCGCCGCTGTATGCCGATGCCGGGTTGGGCACCACCATCTGGTCGCCGCTGGCTTCGGGCCTGCTGACCGGCAAGTACAACGACGGCATCGCCGACGATTCGCGTCTGGGCCAGTCCTCGCTGGGCTGGCTGCAGGCCTCGGTGCTGGGCGAGCCGGCTGATGACCGTCTGGGCAAAGTGCGCCGTTTCACTGCTTTGGCCGCGGAGCTGGGCGAGTCGCCGGCGCAGCTGGCTATTGCCTGGTGCCTGCGCAACCCGCAGGTGTCCAGCGTGATCCTCGGTGCGAGCCGGGTGTCGCAGCTGGAAGAGAACCTGCGCGCGCTGGACGTGCTGGCGCGGGTGGAAGAGGGCGCCTGGCAGCAGATCGAAGCGATCTTCGCCTGATAGCGCGGTTGTAGTGCCGAACCATGCTCGGCAGGGGCCTTGCCAGCAGGGTTTCAGGACTGTGTTTGTGGGATTTGTGGGGGCGGCGTAAGCCGCGAAGCCACAGATCCGTAAGATCGCGGGCATGTTGGTAGCTTCACTACTGCCAGCTTTGCGGCTTCCGCCAGAGTTGATGGTGGGCCGGTGAGGCCCCTTGCCGAGCATGGCTCGGCACTACAGGTGGAGCCCAAGGCCCTGTCCGGCAGGGTTTGGCGCCGGATTTCGGAGTTGTTGTAAATAGTTCTTGCATCGTTATTGAGAATCATTATCATCAACTCCGTCCCCAGCACGGAATCACGATGATGTCGGCCCAGCCCGTTCTGCTTCGCCCCCGCACCCTCCACCTGCCGCAGCGCCCGGTCCAGTTGTTGCCGGTCGACGGCGTTGTCGATAGCGGTGCCCTGCTCAAGGGTCAGCGCGAGATCGTGATCCAGCACGGCGATAAGTTCTATCGCCTGCGGCACACCAGCAACGACAAGCTGATCCTCACCAAGTAAGTCGCTGCACGGCCGCGTTCGCCGCAAGCCAGCGTCGCCACGCTTGGCTCCCAGGAACGCAAGGCTCTCTCCCCCCTTGACTACAGTCTGGTTGCTCCGGCAACCGGGCTGTCTGTCAGGGGTTTTGTCCACTTCAAGATTTCCAGGCCTCCATGATTCGTCCAACTGTCTTGACTGCCGCCCTGTGGGCGGTGCTATCGCCCGCGCGTGCAGAAAACGCGGCCTTGCCCGTCGCCCACGAATTCGACCGTGTCCAGGTCACCGCTACCCGTACCGAGCGTGCGCTCAGTGATGTCGCTGCCACGGTTGATGTGATCGACCGCGAACAGCTGGACAAGCAGTTGGCCAACGACATCGCCGATCTTGTGCGTTACGAGCCGGGCGTGTCGGTGACCCGCAGCGCCACCCGTTTCGGCCTGGGTGGCTTCCGCATCCGTGGCCTGGACGCCAACCGTGTGCTGATCCAGACCGACGGCATCGCCATGCCGAAGAGCTTCAATATCGGCAGCTTCGCCAACAGCAACCGCAACTTCACTGATCTGGAAACGCTCAAGCGCGTTGAGATCGTGCGTGGCCCGGCCAGCTCGCTGTACGGCTCCGACGCACTCGGTGGCGTGGTGGCCTTTGTCACCAAGGACCCGGCCGACTACCTGAAGGACGGCAAGGACAGCTACGTCGGCCTGAAGTTCGGCTATGACGGCGAGTGGAAAGGACTGCTGGCCGGTGCAACCGCAGCGTGGGGCGGTGAGCATTGGAGTGGCATGGTCAACGTCAATCATCACCAGGGCCAGGAGACGGTCAACAAGGGTGAGGTGCGCAGCATGGACTACACCCGCACCGCGCCGAACCCGCAGGAACGCGATGGCCGCAGCGTGCTGGCCAAGCTGGTCTATGCGCCGGATGAAAGCCAGCGCTTCCGCCTGACCGTTGAAGGCAATGAGGACAGCACCGATACCGATGTGCTCTCCTCGGTCAACAACAAGCACCCGGTAGCGGCCTCGCGCACCACCACCAGCATGAAGGCGCATGACACCCAGAACCGCACGCGCCTGTCCTTCGCCCACGAAATGGATGCGCTGGACGCGGCCTTCGCCGACAGCATGAACTGGCAGATCTACCGCCAGAACAGCGAAACCAAGCAGGTCACCAACGAAGGCCGTACCAATGGCAGCCGCCGTCATCGCGCCTTCCATTTCGATCAGCTGGTGTACGGCGCGCAGCTGCAGTTCAACAAGGCCTTGCAGACCGGTTCGGTCGAGCACGCGCTGACCTGGGGCTTCGATGGCGCGCAGACCGACATCCGCCAGAAGCGCGATGGCTACCAGGTGCTGGCCAACGGCACCGTCAGCTCCAACATTTCGCCGGACAACTTCCCGGTGCGCGATTTCCCGATCAGCAAGACCACCGAACTCGGCCTCTACGTACAGGACGAAATGCGCCTGGCCGATGGTCGTCTGTCGCTGGTGCCGGGCCTGCGCGTTGACCATTACCGGCTCAAGCCCGAGCTGGATACGATCTTCAGGGAAGACAATCCGAACATGGCGGTGGCCTCGCTGACCAAGACCAGCGTATCGCCGAAGCTGGGTGTGGTGTGGCGCTTCGATGACCAGTGGTCGGTGTTTGCTGGCTACGCGCATGGCTTCCGTTCGCCGCCGTACAACGATGTCAATCTTGGCTTCACCAATCTGACCTTTAATTACACCGCCATCCCCAATCCGGACCTGAAGCCGGAAACCAGCAATGGTGTGGAGCTGGGCGTGCGCTATGTCAGCCCGGTCGCCTACATGAGCGTCAGCGGCTACTGGAACGACTACCGCGACTTCATCGAATCGCAGCGCTATGTCGGCGTCAATGCACAGGGCCTGATGGTGTTCCAGTCGCAGAACATCGCCGATGCGCGCATCTATGGTGCCGAGCTGAAGGCTGGTGTCGATTTCGGCCAGGTCAGCGATGTACTGAAGGGCTGGGGACTGCGCAGCGCTGTGGCATGGGCACATGGGCAGAACCGTACCGCGGATACGCCGTTGGACTCGGTCGACCCACTGCGCGGCACCGTCGGCCTGATGTACGACCGCGACGATTGGGGCGTGGAACTTGCCGGTACCTTTGCCCGCCGCAAGGACCGCGTCGCCGCAGCCACGGCATACCGTCCGGCTGGCTATGGCGTTCTCGACCTGATGGCGCACTGGGAATTCGCGCCGGGCGCCAAGTTCAATGTCGGTGTGTTCAACCTGACCGATCGCAACTACATCGATTGGTCCAGCATCACTTCCACGCTCGCCGCCAACAGCAGCGTGATTGATCGCTTCAGCAACCCGGGTCGCACCGTTTCGGCCAGCGTCTCGGTGTCCTGGTAAGCAACAACGTTAGCGGTTCCTCCAGGAGCCGGCGAAGGAGCGCATCGCGGCCACGGACGGCCATCCCTTCCATTCGCACAAGGAAAACCCATGAAACTGCTTTCCGCCAGCCTGCCGCTGCTGTTTTTCGTCAGCACCGCTGCCAGCGCCGCCACTGCCGATATCGCCCGTGACCACGACAGCATCCTGAAGATGCAGGGTGAGTACACGGTGGACTTCGCCTTCGATGAAACCGTGCTGCTCAAGCCCGGCTACGAACGCGCGTCGGCGATGCGCAGCGGTGGTGATGAAGTGGTGATCGTGGTTGAGGGCAGCCCGCGGCGCATCGTGCTGCAGCACCTGCTGGTGGACACCAAGAGCGGCCATGTCACCAAGCACTGGCGCCAGGATTGGGTCTACGAAGCAGCGCAGCGTTTCGAGTTCACTGCAGACCAGACCTGGACGGTGCGCGCCATTCCGGCCGCATTGAACCAGGGTGCGTGGACGCAGTGCGTCTACGAAGTCAGCGATGCGCCGCGCTATTGCGGCACCGGCCGTTGGAGTTACAACAACAATGTGCCGACCTGGACCAGCGACCTGAGCTGGCGCCCATTGCCGCGCCGCGAATACACCAAGCGCAGCGACTACAACGCGTTGGCGGTAGTGAACCAGCACACGCTTACCCCGAATGGCTGGACCCATGAGCAATTCAACACCAAGGTGCAGCGCAATGCCGACGGCAGCCAGGTGGAGATCGCGCGCGAGTTCGGTTTCAACGACTACATCAAGACCACCGAAGTGGACTTCAAGCCTGCGCGCGATTACTGGGCTGCCACCGCACCGTTCTGGGCGCAGGTGCGTCAGCGCTGGGATGGCTTCCTTGGCCAGCCGCCGGGCGTGCACCTGAAGACCAAGCTCGATGGCATGGCGATGATCATTCCGCTGTTCCAGCAGGCCGAGGAAATCCAGGGGGGCGCGGCGCTGGACACCGGCAAGATCGATGCGGTGTTCGCCAAATATGTGGAAGCGGCCAAGTAAGTTGGCGCTTGTTCGGCTTTTTTGATCTTGTGGGAGCGGCGTAAGCCGCGAAGCTGATGTTCTATCAGGGGCCAGCAGCCAGCCCCTCCCCAACCCTCCCTTGGCTTCGCCAAAGGGAGGGAACAAGGACTGCCGCTCCCACATCCATCATGCCCAGATGCCCCGGGCCTATTCCTTGAACATCAACAACGCCGCCACCACGATCAGCGCGAACGCCGCCCAGTGATTCCACTTCAGTGGCTGCCCCAGATAGGTGGCGGAGAAAACCGCGAATACCACCAGGGTAATCACTTCCTGCATGCCCTTGAGTTGCGGCGCCGAATACACCGCGCTACCCATGCGGTTGCCTGGCACCTGCAGGCAGTACTCGAAAAAAGCGATGCCCCAGCTGACCAGGATCACCGTCATCAACGGGGCGGTCTTGAACTTCAGATGGCCATACCATGCGATGGTCATGAATACGTTGCTGGCAACCAGCAGCAGTACCGGGTAGAGGTAGGCAGTAAAGGAGGGGGCGACCATATCCAGCTTCATCAAGGCGGGTCGCTAGCATAGGGTGCGGTTGGGCGAACGTTTGTCCATACCGAACAAGTTTCAAGTGATACCAATAACGGCATAAAGCCGTCTTCACACGAAATCCACCAGGAGTGCGGCATCTTTCACAAAGCTGAAGACTAAGGAGGCTCCATGCGACAGACCAAGGAATCGTCCGGGCTGGTATTGGTTGTCGAAGACAACCGCAACATCTCCGAGATGATTGGCGAATACCTGGAAGGCAAGGGGTTTGAGGTGGACTACGCAGCCGATGGCCTGGATGGCTACCGGTTGGCCGCCGAGAACAGTTACGACGTAGTGGTGTTGGACCTGATGCTGCCGCGCTTGGACGGCATCGAAGTATGTCGACGCCTGCGTAACGAAGCACGCAAGTCCACGCCGGTGCTGATGCTGACTGCACGCGACACGCTGGACGACAAGCTCACCGGGCTTGGTTATGGCGCTGATGACTACCTGACCAAGCCCTTCGCGATCCAGGAGCTGGAAGCACGCCTGCGTGCATTGATCCGCCGCGAGCGCCGCCAGGTGGGTGCTGAAGTGCTGAAGGTCGCCGATCTGGTGCTGGACCCGGTCAGCATGCGTGCTACCCGCGCTGGCAGCGAGCTGCAGCTGTCGCCGATCGGCCTGCGCCTGCTCACCATCCTGATGCGCGAATCGCCGCGGGTGGTGACCCGCCAGGAGATCGAGCGCGAAATCTGGGGCAATGGCCTGCCTGATTCGGATACCTTGCGCAGCCATCTGTACAACCTGCGCAAGATCATCGACAAGCCGTTTGATCGTCCCTTGCTGCACACCGTGCAGAGTGCTGGTTACCGGATTGCCGACATCGGTCAGTCCATGGGCTGATCTGCAGGGGGCGTGTACTGGCACCTGTGTTATGAAGAACCGCCGCAGAACATGAGTCGCGGCGGTTTTTTCTTGTCAGGTAATTCTGCGACGGCGCCAGTCCAGTCCCTATAATCACCCGGGCTTCGGGGGGGGGGCGCATGTCGTACGGGTTACCGCGGAAGATCAGAATGGCATTCATCCTGCAGGCGCTGCTGGCGAGCCTGGCAGTGTTGCTTGGTGGCTATCTGATGGCCTTGGTGGTCAAGTACGGCCTGATCAATGCAGTCCTGCAAAGCGAGGCGGAGTACTACTGGCAGCAGAGTGCACAGGCGCGAGATATGGCCCCGCCCAATACGCTGCGCATCCGTGGCTACATGCAGCTGGCAGGGCAATCCGATGCGACGGTACCTGCGCAGCTGCGCTCACTGGCACCGGGGTTTCATGAGCTGGAGTCTTCAGATTAGCTGGTACTGGTGGACCAGCACCCGGAGGGTCGGCTGTACCTGGTGTTCCAGCGTTCTCCTGCGCACCGTGCGGCTGTATGGGCGGGGGTGTTGTTGATCCTGCTGGCCATCCACGCGGCGTCGTGGCTGACCTATCGGGCTTCGTCGCGGCTGGTTGCGCCGGTTAGCTGGCTGGCGCGACGGGTATCGCTTTGGGATCCGCGCCACCCCGATGCGAAGGAGCTGGCGCCGGAGCGCTTACCGCCAGAGGTGCAGGGCGAGACCCGGCAATTGGCGTTGGCCTTGCACGACATGGCCGGCAAGGTTGCCGACCATGTGGCACGCGAGCGCAATTTCACCCGTGATGCCAGTCATGAGCTGCGTACGCCGCTGACCGTGATCCGCATGGCCAGTGATATGGCCTTGGCCGATTCCGGGCTGACCCCACGATTGCAGCGCAGCCTGCAGCGCATCCAGCGTGCCGGTCGCGATATGGAGGCAGTGATCGATGCCTTCCTGCTGCTGGCCCGCGAGGTGGATGTGGAGCCGCAGTCCGAGCTGTTTGATGTCGGCGAGGTGGTGCGCTACGAGGCTGCCAACGTTGAAGAACTGTTGCAGGGCAAGCAGGTGCAGCTGCGGGTGCTGGTTGAAGGCAGCCAGATGCTGATGGCGCCGCCGCGGGTGATGCACGTGGTAGTGGCCAATCTGCTGCGCAATGCCTGTCTGTACACCGATGTGGGCGAGGTGGAGGTGCGGGTGATGCCGGGCCAGGTGGTGGTCCGCGATACCGGTATCGGCATGAGCAGCGAGGCGCTTGCGCGGATCTTCGACCCCTTCTTCCGGGCCGACGGCGGCCGCCAGCTGGGCGTCGGGCTGGGCATGCCGATCGTGCGCCGGCTGTGTGAGCGCTGCGGCTGGCGCATAGAGATCGACAGCCGTGAGGGGCAGGGAACCACCGTGACCCTGCTCTATCGCTGAGATGTGGCTTGGCGGTGGCCCCGGTAAGCAAGGGCCAGATGTGGCAAAATTGGCGGCTAATCTCACGCTACCGGTGTCATTCCCATGAGCGGTTGTTCAGCCTCCAAGGTTTTGCTCGGCCGCGCTGCGGCAACTGGCAAGGTGTCGCATGGCTGATCAGATCGGGCATATGCCGCGTGGCCCCGGGCGCATCCTCAAGGCCGCCAAGTGGTCCTGGCAGGGGCTTTGCGCTGCCTGGATGCACGAGTCCTCGTTCAGGCTGGAAGTCTGTCTGTTCGTGGTGCTGGCACCGCTGGCGATCTGGTTGGGCCAGAGCCCGGTGGAGCAGGTCTTGATGATCGGCTCGATGCTGCTGGTGATCGCCATGGAGTTGGCCAACTCGGCCATCGAGGCGGTGATCGAGCGCTATGGCCCGGAATACCACGTGCTGGCTGGCCGCGCCAAGGACATGGGCTCGGCGGCGGTCTTCGTGCTGATGATGAACGTACTGCTGTGCTGGGGCCTGATTCTGTTGCCGCGGGTGTTCTAAAAATCAGTCGCCGGGCGGCGGCTGATGTAGTGCTGTTGTTGAAGGATTGATCGTATGTCTCTTGCATTCCTCGCTGACCCGAACGTGTGGGCCACCCTGTTCATGCTCAGCGCACTGGAAATCGTGCTCGGCGTTGACAATCTGGTTTTCATCTCCATCGCGGTAGGGCGCCTGCCCTCGGAGCAGCGCCCGCTGGCGCGCCGCGTTGGCATTGCGGTGGCCTGCATCACCCGCATCATGTTGCTGGTCTCGTTGGCCTATCTGGCACACATGAAAACCGACCTGTTCAGTGTGGCCGGCATGGGTATCTCCATCCGCGACCTGATCCTGATCGCCGGCGGCCTGTTCCTGCTTTACAAGGGGGGCAAGGAGATTCGCGAACTGATCAGCGGCGGCGAAGATGCCGACCCGACCACGACCAGGACGTCGGCCGCCTTCGGTGTGGTGATCGCGCAGATCGCGGTGATCGATATCGTGTTCTCGCTGGATTCGGTGATCACCGCAGTGGGTATTGCAGATCACGTGCCGGTGATGGTTGCTGCGGTGTTGTTGTCGGTGGCGGTGATGATGATGGCGGCAAACCTGCTGGGTCGCTTCATCGATGCCAATCCGACGGTGAAGCTGCTGGCATTGGCCTTCATCCTGCTGGTCGGGGCGGTGCTGGTGCTGGATGGTTTCGATGTCCACGTACCCAAACCCTACATCTATGCGGCAATGGGTTTCTCGGTGCTGGTGGAGTGGCTGAACCTGTTGATGCGGCGCAACGCCAAGGCCCACCACGTGCCGGGTTCGGACAACTGGTAAGTGCCTGAACGGCCGGCATCGCCTGCCGACAAAAGGACCCCAAGGGCTGGCTCTGCCGGCCCTTTTTTTGTGTGGGAGCGGCGTCAGCCGCGAAGCAGATCATCCTTCGGATTGCGGACATCCCCGCAACCACCGCTGTGCCGGCTTCCCGGCTGACGCCGCTCCCACAATCGCTTGGCCCGGAGGCTTTGGCCGCCGCTGGTCTTTGCAAACCTTGAACAGGCAACGTGGCATGCTCGGCATTCCAGCCATCCAGGGTCCGACCCATGCGCCAGTACCTTCGCCTGATGTTGCTTGTCATCGCGGTGATTTCCATTTCCGGCTGTGGCTATAACGCCATCCAGCAGAAGGATGAGGCGGTCAAGGCCGGCTGGTCCGAGGTGGTCAACCAGTACAAGCGCCGCGCCGACCTGATCCCCAACCTGGTCAACACCGTGCAGGGCTATGCCCAGCAGGAGCGGCAGGTGCTGACCGAGGTCACCAATGCCCGCTCCAAGGTCGGGCAGATCCAGGTCAATGCCGACGATGCCGATTCGCTCAAGCAGTTCCAGCAGGCCCAGGGCGAGCTGGGCAGCGCGCTGTCGCGACTGCTGGTGGTCAGCGAAAACTACCCGACGCTCAAGTCCGACCAGAACTTCCGTGACCTGCAGGCGCAGCTGGAAGGCACCGAGAACCGCATCACCGTGGCCCGCGGCCGCTATATCCAGCTGGTGCAGGACTACAACACCTACATCCGCTCGTTCCCGCAGGTGATCACCGCCAAGATGTTCGGCTATGCGGCCAAGCCCAATTTCACCGTCGACAACGAGGCGCAGATCGCGCAGCCGCCGACCGTGAGCTTCGGCAACCAGCCGGCAGCGCCGCAGCAGACGCCGCCGCAGCCCGCGCCGGCGCAGTGAGCCGCGCGCGATGAGCGCGTTGTTGCAGCGCTTGGGCTTGCTGCTGTGCCTGCTTGGCCTCGGCTGGGCAGGCCCGGCGCTGGCCCAGCAGCTGGCGCCGATCCCGCCGCTGGATTCGCCGGTGGTCGATACCACCGGCACCCTTGATGCGGCGCAGAAGCAGGCGTTGGAGCAGCAGGCCATTGCCCTGCAGCAGCGCAAGGGCGCGCAGCTGCAGGTGCTGATCGTGCCGAGCACCCAGCCCGAGGACATCGCCCAGTACAGCACCCGCGTGTTTGACCAGTGGGCGATCGGCCGCAAGGGCGTGGATGACGGCGTGCTGCTGCTGGTGGCCAAGGATGACCGCAGGGTGCGGATCGAGCCGGGCTACGGCCTGGAAGGTGCCATCCCCGATGCAATCGCCAACCGGGTGATCCAGGAATACCTGGTGCCGCACTTCCGCCAGAACGACTACGCCGGTGGCATCACTGCCGCCAGCGGCGTGCTGGTCAAGATCATCGACGGCGAGGAGCTGCCGGCTCCGGTCAGCAGCAATCGCGATGGCGGCGGTGGTGGCGGTGATTCGATCTTCTTCTTCGCGATCATGATCGGTGTGTTTGCTTCCACCTTCATGCGCATGCTGCTGGCCAAGCTGCCGCGTCCGATCCGTGGTGTGGTCTCAGGCCTGATTGCCGGTGCGGCCGGCTGGCTGTTGCTGTCGGTGGTTGGCGGCGGTATTGCCGCGCTGGTGGCGTTCCTGCTGTCGCTGGGCAAGGGCTCCAGTGGTGGTTTTGCCAGCGGTGGTGGCTGGGGCGGCGGAGGCGGCTTCGGTGGTGGCGGGGGCTTTGGCGGGGGCGGCTTCGGCGGAGGTGGCGGTTGGGGCGGTGGTGGTGGACGTTCGGGAGGCGGTGGCGCCTCGGGGAGCTGGTGATGCGCTGGTTACGACATTTCTTTGCTCCCTCCGCGCATGCCGCGTTTCCGGAAGCCAGCCTGGACCGGATCGCCCGCGCCATTGCCGACGGTGAGCGCCTGCATAGCGGACAGGTGATGTTCGCGGTCGAGTCCGATCTGCCGCTGGGCCTGCTATGGAAGGGCACCAGCGCCCGATCTCGTGCCGAGCATGCCTTCGCGTTGCTGCGTACCTGGGACACCGAGGCCAACAACGGTGTGCTGATCTATCTGTTGCTGGCCGACCATGCCATCGAGATTGTCGCCGACCGCGGCCTGCAGGTGCGGGTGGATGCGACGCAATGGCAGCTGATCTGCGATCACCTGCGTGAGCAGCTGAGCGGCGATAGCCGCGAGGAAGCTGTGCTGGCGGCGGTGGCCGAGGTCTCGCAGCTGCTGTCGGCACACTTTCCACCTGATCCGGCAGGGCGTAGCCGCAACGAGTTACCTGACCGCCCGCAGGTGTTTGGCTGAAGCATGGGTTGAGTGGCAAGGGCTGCTACCCCGAGAATAGGGGCTGGTTCGCCTGACAGTGCCCGCATGCTCTTTCTTCATGACATAGATCCCATCGCTTTCTCGCTGGGTCCAATCGATGTGCACTGGTACGGCATCATGTACCTGCTTGGCTTTGCCGCTGCCTGGTGGCTGGGCCGCTCACGTATCCTTGCCGGGCGCTTGCCGGGCGTGGATATGAATGGCTTCTCCGACCTGCTGTTCTACGCGATGCTGGGCGTGGTGCTGGGTGGACGCATCGGCTACATGCTGTTCTACGCAACCGCCGACTTCCTCGCCAATCCGCTGATCCTGCTGCGGGTATGGGAAGGAGGCATGAGTTTCCACGGCGGTCTGCTCGGCGTGCTGATCGCCGGCTGGTGGTGGACGCGCAAGCACAAGCTGCATTTCTTCGACACCATCGACTTCGTTGCACCGCTGGTGCCGCTGGGTCTGGGCTTCGGTCGCCTGGGCAATTTCATTGGTGGCGAGCTGTACGGCAAGTTTACCAATGCCGGCTGGGGTGTGATCTTCCCGCATTCGCCGCTGAAGGATGTTCCGGCTGGCTTGCCGGCGATGGAGCAGCTGCTGTCGGCTGCGCAGATCCAGCAGGACTATGCTGCTGGCCTGCTCAGCCAGTACGCACGCCATCCCTCGCAGTTGTACGAAGCGCTGCTGGAAGGCCTGGTGATGTTCCTGGTGCTGTGGTTCTACTCGATGAAGCCGCGCCCGCGTTACGCCGTGTCCGGCCTGTTCGCGCTGATGTATGGCAGCTTCCGCTTCCTGGTCGAGTTCGTGCGCATGCCCGACAACGGCGTGTATGTCGCGTTTGATTGGTTGACCCGTGGCCAGATCCTGAGCCTGCCGTTGATCGTGTTGGGCTTGGTGTTGCTGGCAATGTCGCGCCGCGCGCCGGTGTTGCAGCCGGTGCTCCCACTGGAAGAGAAGAAGGCATGAAGCAATATCTGGATCTGCTGCAGCATGTGATGGAGCACGGCACCGAGAAGTCCGACCGCACCGGCACCGGCACGCGCAGCGTGTTCGGCTGGCAGATGCGCTTCGACCTCAACCAGGGCTTCCCGCTGGTCACTACCAAGAAGCTGCACCTGCGCTCGATCATCCATGAGCTGCTGTGGTTCCTGAAGGGTGATACCAATATCGCTTACCTGAAGGACAACAAGGTCAACATCTGGGACGAATGGGCCGATGCCAACGGCGACCTAGGCCCGGTCTATGGCAAGCAGTGGCGCAGCTGGGCTACTGCCGATGGCCGCGAGATCGACCAGATGCAGTGGCTGGTGGACGAGATCAAGCGCAATCCGGATTCGCGCCGGCTGGTGGTCAGCGCCTGGAACGTGGGCGAGCTGTCGCAGATGGCGCTGATGCCCTGCCACAATCTGTTCCAGTTCTATGTGGTCGACGGCAAGCTCAGCTGCCAGCTGTACCAGCGCAGCGGTGACATCTTCCTCGGCGTGCCGTTCAACATCGCCAGCTATGCCTTGCTGACGCATATGGTGGCGCAGGCGACCGGGTTGGGCGTGGGCGATTTCGTGCACACGCTGGGCGATGCGCATATCTATTCCAACCATTACGAGCAGGCACGTGAGCAGCTGTCGCGCGAACCGCGCGCGCTGCCCAAGCTGTGGTTGAACCCGGAGGTGACCGACCTGTTCGGCTTCCAGTTCGACGACATCCGCATCGACGGCTACGACCCGCATCCGGCAATCAAGGCGCCGGTGGCGGTGTGATGTTCCAGCAAGGGAGATCTGTCATGCGACGGATCGCATTGCTCTTTGCAGTTCTGGTGGCTGCGGTACAGGCGCCGGTGTTGGCCAAAAAATTGGCCAAGCAGACACCTTCCGAACAAAACTCAGCCATCTTCGTGCAGCTCATCAAGCCGGTTCTGCAGAAGTCATTGGTGGAAGAACTGCTGGGCGAAGTAGAAGTCGCTTCGTTGGCGTATGCCCCGGCAGGATGGGAGGATCAATGTGTTCAGATCCGGCCGGCTTTGAATGAGCTCATGCAAGGCCAACTACGTCCATGGGCACAAAAAATGGTGGACGGTAAGGAGTTGGAAGCCGGGATCAATTTGGCATTGCAGGAGCAACTGACAGCGGCTGAGAGGCTTCTGGTCATCACCGCAATGGATGGTGGCAACCTGGTGTTGGCCACGTATCTTGTGGTCAACCATAAGGGGGTGGCCGAGCGCATGGCGGGATTGGTGGGCGCGCAGATGGAGGTGGCCAAGCCCGGCTATCTTCAGATCATGGATGCGCCGGCGAGCGCCGAATTCAAGCAGGTTGTTGAAACCTGCAGAACCCATTTGGCTTCGTCTGAGGAGAAATTGTGAAGCTTTCCATGATCGCTGCACTGGATCGCAACCGTGGCATTGGCCATGACAATGCGATGCCGTGGCATCTGCCGGATGACTTCAAGCACTTCAAGGCGCTGACACTCGGCAAGCCCATCCTGATGGGGCGCAAGACCGCCGAATCGTTGGGCCGCGCGCTGCCGGGGCGGACCAATCTGGTGTTGACCCGTAGCGGGCAGGTGCCGTTTGCAGGCATGCGTGCGGTGGCTTCGTTGGACGAGGCGCGGGCGATTGCGGCGGGCGAGGGCGCCGATGAGTTGTGCGTGATTGGTGGTGGTGAGATCTATCGGCTGTTGTTGGATCAAGCCACTGATCTGCATCTGACCTTGGTGGATACAGAGGTGAACGCCGATACGCATTTCCCGGAAGTGGACCCGGCGCTGTGGCGAGAAGTGGATAGCCAGGAGCATGCAGTGGACGAGCGGCATGCGTTTGCGTTCCGGTTTGTGCACTACGTGCTGCGCTGAGTTGTTCTGAAGCTGAAAGGCTAAAAGCTACGAAGCTACCCCTCCCCAACCCTCCCCTTGGCTTCGCCAAAGGGAGGGAGTAACAGTCTTGGCGCCGCGCGGCATCATGCAGCGGGCGAGATCAGCCCCCTCCCTTTGGCGAAGCCAAGGGGAGGGTTGGGGAGGGGTAGCTCTTCGCACTTTGCTCTTTGCACCAGGCTTTCAAAGCCTCACACCAGAGCCACTCACCCTGGTATCCGGTAATGCCCAATGATCGTGTGCCGGAACAACAGATCCTGCTCCTGCGTGCCCTGGGCGATGTTGTGCAGCACCAGCGGGGTGCCATCGTCCAATCGCCTGTCCGAGACGATGCCCACATGCAGCAGGCCATTGCCATTGAGTTTCCACGCCACGATGTCGCCGGCAGCGTAGTCATCGGCGAGGGTGCTTATTGGTAGCTCCCAGCCCTGGCGCTGGAACCAGCGCATCTGGTTGGGCACGCGGCGGTGATCGATGTTCCGATCCGGTCGCGACAGTCCCCATAGCCGGGGATAGGCGGCGAAGTTCCCGCGCATGTCTTCGTGGATGCGTTGCTGCAGATCGATACCCTGCGTGCGCAGGGCGCGGATCACCACATCGGTGCAGACGCCGCGATCAGCTGGCGGATCGCCACCTGGATAACCGAGGGAGAAGTAGGCCGGGTCGTAGCGGGTGGTGACCCCGATCTGCGCCCGTGCTGCCGCGACCAGTGGTGGCGAAATGGCTGCAGGCGCGGATTCGATGGCTGCCGTCGGCGGCGGGCTGGTCTGCGCGCCATCCGTCTGCGGACGGCAGCCCGCAAGCACTGCGATGGCCATCAGCATCAATGCCGATGGCCAAGGCCTCATGCAGCCGGTCCGTTGTTGTCCGGCGTCGGCGTGCTGTTGTTGCCGTTGTTGTTGCCGTTCCTTCCGCGCGGTCGGTGGCGGCGCGGTCGCCGGCGCTGTTCACCGCTGCGCTCGGGACGAGGCGTTTCACTGCGCGGTTCGGATTTGGCCTCGGGCTTGGCCTCCACGCGCGGCTTGCGCGGCGGGTGCTGGCCCGGCACCGGCACCGGTACATCACGGCCCGGCACCTGCACGATGCGCAGGTCTTCGCTGTCCAGCTGCAGTGCGGTGAGCTTGCCACCCCAGACTGCGCCGGTATCGATGGCGTGCACGCCCTGGGTGATGGTCAGGCCCAGGGCCGACCAATGGCCGCAGACCATCTTCAGTTCACGCTCGACCCGGCCAGGTACTTCGAACCACGGATACATGCCTTGCGGCTGGGTGCCGGGGGTGCCTTTGTCTTCCATGCCGATGCGCCCGCTTGGGGTGCAGTAACGCATGCGGGTGAAGATGTTGATGATCGCGCGCGAGCGGTCGTAGCCGCTGAGGCCCGGCGACCATGCCGGCTTGTCGCCATACATGTTGCGGAACAGCTTGCGGTAGCCGTTGCCGTGCAGTTGCAGCTCGACTTCGCGGGCATGCTTTTCGGCCAGCGCCACGGTCCACTTCGGTGCCAGGCCGGCATGGAACATCATCCAGCCCAGCTCACGGTCCACGTGCGCCAGCTTCTGCATGCGCAGCCAGTCCAGCAACACGTCGCGGTCCTCGGCCAGCACGATGCGCTGCAGGTCGGGGTTGACCTTGCGCTGCTCCTCTTCGCTGCGGGCGCCAATGGCCAGCAGGGACAGGTCGTGGTTGCCGAGCACGGTGACGCTGTGCTCGCGCAGTGAATGCACCAGTCGCAACGTCTCCAATGACTGACCGCCACGGTTGACCAGATCGCCGGCGAACCACAGTTTGTCTGCAGCCGGATCGAAATTGATCTTTTCCAGCAAGCGCTGGGTGACGTCGTAGCAGCCCTGCAGGTCGCCAATTGCCCAGGTCGCCATCAGTGCAGCGTCCTTGGGATGGCGAGTACGAACGGCGCGATCGGTGCGGCGAACTCGGTGCCGTCGTCGGCGATCATGTCGTAGTGGCCTTGCATGGTGCCGCGCTCGGTGCCGAGCATTACTCCGGAGGTGTAGCGGAACTCCTCGCCCGGGCGCAGCCGTGGCTGTTCGCCGACGACGCCATCGCCATCGACGATCTCGACCCGGCCTTCGCCGTCGGTGATGCGCCAATGGCGACTGATCAGTCGCGCCGGCATGGTGCCACGGTTGTGGATGCGGATCGTGTAGGCGAACGCAAAGCGGCCGTCTTCAGGGGCCGACTGGTCGTCGATGAAACGAGGCGAGACCTCGATCTCGATCGCGTAGTGGCGGGTGTCTTCCATGGTAGGAGTGTAAGCAAAAGCAGGTGATCGGATTGCGTGTTTGCAGCGCTTATTCGTGCGGCAGGTTGGCAAGCCTGATGAAATCGGCGACTTCCAGCTGTTCGGCGCGGGCATCACTGCGCACTCCGGCGGCTTCGAACTGGGCCTGATCGATGACGCCGTTGAGGGCGTTGCGCAGGGTTTTGCGGCGCTGGCCGAAGGCGGCGCGGACCACATCAGCAAAGCGCTTGCGGTCGTTGATGCCGACCGTGGCCGGGTCGCGTGGAATCAGCCGGACCACGGCCGAATCCACCTTCGGCGGCGGCCGGAACGCGCCCGGTGGCACCACGAACAAAGCCCGCACCTCGCAGAACGCCTGCAGCATCACGCTCAGGCGGCCGTAAACCTTGCTGCCGGGGCCGGCGGCCATGCGGTCGACTACTTCCTTCTGCAGCATGAAGGTCATGTCCGAGATCGCGGCGGCGTGATCCAGCGCGTGGAACAGGATCGGCGAGGAGATGTTGTAGGGCAGGTTACCGACCAGGCGGATCGTGGAGCCGGCGGCCAGCTCGGTGAAGTTCACCCGCAGCACGTCGCTGTGGACGATGGTCAGCTCGCCCAGCGGCGCGGCGGCTTCGGTCAGCGGTACGATCAGGTCACGGTCGAACTCGATGACGGTGAGCTTGGGATGGCGGCGCAGCAGCGGGAAAGTGATGGCGCCCTGGCCCGGGCCGATCTCGACCAGACGGTCGTCGCCCTTCGGGTCGACCGCCATGACGATCTTCTCGACGTAGTACTTGTCCGCCAGGAAGTGCTGGCCGAGCTGCTTCTTGGCCGGGGCGGTGAAGCCCGTGCGCGGGGAATGATCTGAATTCATGTGCTGATTTTACGTTGTGCAGCCAGCTGCGCGCATAACGCTGTTGCCGCAAACAGGCTGGAGGGGTCGGCCACGCCCTTGCCGGCGAGGTCCAGGGCAGTGCCATGGTCCACCGCAACGCGGGGGTAGGGCAGGCCCAGGGTGATATTGGTGGCCTGCTCGAAGCCGCTGTACTTGAGCACCGGCAGGCCCTGGTCGTGGTACATCGCCAGCACAGTGTCGAAACCGGCCAGTTTGGCTGGCAGGAAGGCGGTGTCGGCGGGCAGCGGGCCGATCAGGTTCAGGCCTTCGCCGCGCATCTGCTCGAGCAGCGGGATGATCAGGTCCAGCTCTTCACGGCCGAGATGACCGTCTTCGCCGGCATGCGGGTTGAGCCCGAGCACGGCGATGCGCGGCTGGGCAAGGCCGAAATCGCGCCGCAAGGCCGTATCGGTGGTGCTGATGACCTTGCGCAGGCTGTCAGTGGTGATGGCGTCGGCGACGTCGCGCAGCGGCAGATGGGTGGTGGCCAGAGCCACACGCACGATGTCATTGGCCAGCATCATCACCACTTCGACGCCGGCCTGGTTGGCCAGCAGCTCGGTGGTGCCGCTATAGGCGATGCCGCCCTGGTTGATCACCGCCTTGTGCACCGGGCCGGTGACCACACCGTCAAGGCTGCCGTCCAGGCAGGCCTGGCCGGCGCCGAGCAGGGCGTCGATCACTGCGCGCGCATTGCGTGGGTCGGCCTGGCCGAACTGCGAGGGGCTGGCATTGCGCACTTCACGCAGGCGCAGGTCGCCGGGGCGGCTGGCAGTGGCGTGTTCGGGGAGTAGTTGCAGCGGCAGGTTCAGCGTGCTGGCGGCGGCCTGCAAGGTATCCGGGTCCGCAAACGCCAACAGCCGGCAGTCACTGCGCGGCTGTTGGGCAAGTCGTATGCAAAGTTCCGGGCCGATCCCGGAGGGCTCGCCCGGAACCAGAGCGAGCTGGGTAGCCATGGATCAGGGCTTGGCCGGTTCTGCCGGGGTGGTTGCCGTGTCGGCATTGCCCTCGGCACGGTCACCGCTGCGGAAGCTGACGTAGGCTTCGCCACGCAGTTCCTGCAGGTAACGGTTGTACTCATCGTCCAGCTTGCGGCGGCCGATCTGCTCACGGACCTGGGCGCGCTTGTTGTTGTCGCCAACGTCGGTCTGACGGCTGGCCACGCGCTGCACGATATGCCAGCCGGCGTCGGTGCGGAACGGTGTGCCCACGCCATTGTCTGTCAGGCTTTCAACCTGCTTGCCGAAGTCCGGGCCGAAGGCGTCGGCCGGGAACCAGCCCAGGTCGCCGCCCTGACCGCGGCTGTTGCTGTCGTCGGAAGACTCCTTGGCCACGGCCTGGAAGTCGGCACCGCCAGCAATGCGTGCACGCAGGGTCTCGATCTTGGCCTTGGCGGCAGCGTCGTCGACCTGGTCGGTGACGCGCACCAGGATATGGCGGGCGTGGTATTCGGTGACCTTCTGGCCGCCGTCGCCAGCGCCGCCGGCATCACGGGTTTCCACCAGCTTGAGCAGCTGGAAGCCGCTCGGGCCACGGATCGGGCCCAGCACGTCGCCGGCCTTCATGGTCTTGATCTGGTTGGCGAAGGCGCTGGGGATTTCGTCGGCACTGCGCCAGCCCAGGTCGCCGCCTTCCAGCGCGTTGGGGCTGTCCGAATAACGGACGGCTGCAGCGGAGAAGTCCAGTTCGCCCTTGTCGAGCAGGCCCTTGACGCCGTCAACCTTGCTCTGGCCGGTGGCGATCTGCTCGGCGGTCGCACCTTCCGGCACGGCAATCAGGATGTGCGCCAGGTGGAACTGGGCACCACCTGCGTTCTGTTGGGCCAGCGCGGCATCCACTTCGCCTTCACTGACACTGATGCGGCTCTGCGCGAAGCTCTGACGCAGGCGCTGGGTGATGATTTCCTCGCGCACCGAGTTGCGGAAGTCGGAGAAACCGATACCGTCCTGGCTCAGGCGCTGGCGCAGGCCATCGACGTTGGTGCCGTTCTGCTGGGCAATGCTGCCGATGGCGTGGTTGAGTTCTTCATCGCTGACGCGGATGCCGCTGCTTTCGGCGCGGGCCACCTGCAGCTTGACCAGTACCAGGCGCTCCAGAACCTGACGCTCCAGTACCGATTCCGGCGGCAGCTGGGCTTCACGGCCGGCGTACTGGCCCTTGATGTTGGCGACCGCACGCTGCAGTTCGCTCTGCAGGATCACGCCCTCATCAACGACGGCGGCAATGCGATCCAGCGGTTGCGTCTGCTGTGCAACAGCCGGGGCGGCAATGCCGGAGAACGCCAGCAAGGTGGCGAGGACTGCAGGAAGGGTCTTGGTCATGGAATCTGGTTGGGATCGTAGTCGGCGTCGTTCGCCTCGATATTGCTGGGCGGAACGAGGTAGAGGTCGTCTCGGTTGTAGCCGAGAATAGCACGGCGCAAGGTGCGGTCCGTGTCCTGTCCAACCGAGCTCAGGCCCTTGAGCACGAACTCGATCTGGAACGAATTGTTGAGGTCACCCTCGCGGTTTTTGACGTAGCGGCGGGCCAATGCGCGCACTGCAAGACAGCAGCTGTCCCACTGCACGCCGCCAATGATTTCCAGCGGTTTGTTGTCGAGCATGGAGTAGTAATAGCGCCCGACGATGCTCCAGCGTGGGTTGATCGGGTACAGGAAATTGAAGTCGGCCTGCTTGAGCTGCGCGGTGCCATCGCCGGGGTTGCCGCGGTAGCGGTAGCTCAGGTTGATCACGCCGTCGTCGGGCAGCAGGTAGCGTGCACGCACGCTGGCCAGGTCTTCCTTGCGGAACTTGGGATTCCACTGGTAGGTAGTGCCCAAGGTCCAACGGTCGGTCATGGCCCAGTTGACGTCAGCCACCCAGGCGGACTTGCTTTCGCTAACCACCGGGTCGCCGGGGTTCACGGTGACCCGGGAGTCTTCGAAATAGCTGATCTGGCCGATGCTGGCCGAGAGCTTTTCGCGACCGTCAGCCTGACGGATCAGGCGGGTGGTCAACGCTGCGGTCAGCTGGTTGGCATCGTTCTGGCGGTCGGCACCGGTGAAGCGCGAGTCGCGGAACAGCTGGCCCCAGCTGAAGGTGAAGGCGCGGGTGTCGAACAACGGCAGATCCGACTGATCGCGGTACGGGGTGTTCAGGTAGAACAACCGCGGCTCCAGCGTATTCAGGTACGACTTGCCGCCGAGTGTGGTCTCGCGGTCGAAGAACAGGCCCATGTCGATGCTGGCGATGGGCATGCTGCGGCTGGGCGAGGTATTGCCGCGCAGCTGCTCCGGGGTGGCGGTGGCCGGGTCGATGCCGGCCGCACGCAACTGCTGGGCACGGATGCTGTCGGCCAAGCCGCGCTCCAGGTCATAGGCGGTATAGCGCCAGGCCAGGGTCGGGGTGATGTACCAGGCAGCGCCGCCCAACGGCATCGATACATACGGTTTGATGTCCAGACGCGAGCCGCCGAACATCCGGGTGACATCCCCGGTGCGGATGTACTCGCCATCGGCATCGATCGTCTTCTGGCGGATGTCGTCATGGGTAAAGCGCACCGCTTCGGCATACACGCCTGCTTCAAACCAGTGGGCGAAGTTTTCATCCCAGGTGGCGAACAGGCGCGGCTGGCGGCTGTAAGGCAGGGAAGCTTCGGTCAGCGTGTAATCGGTCAGCTGCCATTCGTCGGCCATGATGCCGGCGGTCCAGGCGCGGCCAGTGCCGTACAGGCCTGCCGTGCTCTGCAGGTTGGAGGCGGTGATGCCGTTCAAACGGTTGGAAAAGTCTTCAACGTAGCGTTCGTCGCTGACCCAGGCCAGGTTGGCGCGGGCCTGCCAGTTCTTGTCGATGCTGTGATAACCGTTGAACGACAGGCTGCCGCGATCACGGTCGCGCAGCTTATCGTTCGGCATATAGATGGTATCCAGCTGACCACGGCCGCCGGAGTACAGATAGCGGAACTCGTTGTCGAGCAGGAGCCCGCGCTTGCTCATGTAGCGCGGGGTCAGGGTGTCGTCGTAATTCGGTGCCAGATTGAAGTAAATCGGCTGCGCGTAATCAAAGCCATTGCGCCCGGACATGCTCAGCTTGGGGTAGAGCAGGCCGGTCATGCGGCGGTCGTCGATCGGGAATTTGAAGTAGGGCATGTACAGCACGGGTACCTTGCCTACGCGCAACACGGCGTTGCGGGCGGTGCCGAAGCCTTCTTCATTGTCGACATCGATCTGCGGCGCTACCAGCTTCCAGACCGGCTGCGAGGGATCGCAGGTGGTATAGCTGGAGTGGTGCATCTGCCCGGTCGAACCCTGTAGGTCAACCGAATCGGCAGAGCCGTTGCCGCGGCGGGAAACCAGCTGATAGCGGATATCGCTGATCTTGTGCGAGTCCGTTTCCTGATTGCCTTCGGCGCGCTCGGCCACCATCCGGATCGACGAGTCTGAATAACGGACATTGCCCTCGGCGATGTAATTGCCACTTTCAGTGTCCATGCGCAGCGTATCGGCGCCCATGAACTGGTCGCCACGCTTGAGCAGCACATTGCCTTGGTATTGCGGGATGGTGCTGGTGCCGGTGAGCTCGTTGCCTTCGATATTGGTAGGCAATTGCTCGCGATTGGCCGCCACAGCGGGGTCCGCCGGTGGCGCTTCATCGAAGGCCGGCAAGACGTCGGTGGCCGGGCACAGGCCCCAGTTCACCGGCTTCTCGTCGGCCCAGGCGGGCAGGCAGATGGCAATGCCCAAGGGCAGGGGAAGCAGGCGGAGAGCTTTGCGCACGCGGTTCGCATTCGGGGGAAAACGGCAGCTAGCTTGCCGCATCGTCCGCATGGGGGCAATGAAAGCCTGCCGGACGGGCCGGACAGGGTTCATCCATCAACGGCTTGCGAGCAGTTCCTGGACGTGCGCCACACTGCATTCGCGCAGGGCTTGCAGGTCGTAGCCGCCTTCCAGCATCGACACCACACGGCCGCTGCCATGGCGCCCGGCAAGCTTGACCAGTTCGCCGGTCAACCAGCCGAAGTCCTCGGTTTCGAGCATCAGATCGGCCTGCGGGTCGCGCATATGGGCATCGAAGCCGGCCGAGATGAACAGTAATTGGGGTTGGAATGCCTCGATCTGCGGCAGCATCTCGTCGGCCCAGGTGTTGCGGAAACGGAAACCGCCGCTGCCCGGCGGCAGCAGGATGTTGCAGATATTGCCGACCCCGCGCTCGCGCATATTGCCCGAATACGGGAACAGGCCGGACTGGTGGGTGCTGTAGTAGGCGATCTTGGGGTCGGTTTCGAAGATGGCCTGGGTGCCATTGCCGTGGTGTACGTCGAAATCGACGATGGCGATGCGCTCCAGCCCGTACTTGTCGCGGGCGTAGGCCGCGGCCACGGCGATGTTGTTGAACAGGCAGAAGCCCATCGCGGTATCGGCGGTGGCATGGTGGCCGGGCGGGCGCACCGCGCAGAACACGTGCTTGTTGCCGTCTTCCAGCATCACCGCATCGACCGCGGCGACGCCGGCACCGGCCGCATGCAGGGCCGCGCTGGCCGAGCCGGGCGAGCTGAAGGTGTCCAGATCGATACGCCGCAGCGGCGCGGTCTGCACCTGCAGCACCGAATCGATCAGCTCGCGGGTATGCACCCGAGCCAGTTCGCCGAGCTTGGCGGGCGGCGCGTTGCGCCACTCCAGCTGGTCCGGGAACTCGGCGCGCAGGGCTGAGATGACGGCGTGCAGACGCTCCGGCGACTCGGGGTGATCGATGCCGGGGTCATGTTCAAGGCAGGCAGGGTGGGTGAATACCAGCATGGCCGCACTGTAACCGTCGACGCCGCGCAGTGCGCGGCGTCGTATGGGAGGGGAAGATCAGCCGTGACGGCGTTCGTGGTTCCACAGTACTTCGCCATGGCCACCGGCCCGGGCAAGTACGCGGGACAACACGAACAGCAGGTCGGACAGGCGGTTCAGGTAGCGCACCGCTTCGGCACGGATGTCTTCGACGCGGGCCAGTGCCACGGTTTCTCGCTCGGCACGGCGGACGATGGTGCGGGCCAGGTGGCAACGCGCCGCGCCTTCGCCGCCAGCTGGGAGGATGAAATCCTTCAGCGGCGGCAGGTCGTCGTTATAACGGTCCAGGTGCTGCTCCAGCGCGTCGATGTCGGCGCTATGGATGGCTGCATGGCCGGGGATGCAGAGCTCGCCGCCCAGGTCGAACAGTTGGTGCTGGATGGTGGTGAGCAGGTTGCGTATGTCGTCAGGCAGGCTCACCGCCAGCAGCACGCCGATGGCCGAATTGGCCTCGTCGACGGTGCCGTAGGCGTTGACCCGCAGTGAATCCTTGCCGGTGCGGCTGCCATCACCCAGGCCGGTGCTGCCATCGTCGCCGGTGCGGGTGTAGATCTTGGAAAGGCGGTTACCCATTGCTCAGCGCGCCCTTAGTGGGCAACGCGGCCAGCGGCCGGCTGCTTGCTGACGGCTTCAGCCACAACCTGCACCAGCGCGGCAGCGCCGATGTACATGGCGGCGCTGCGCATGTACGGCAGCAGCCAGTCGCTGTAGTTCTTGGCCCAGCCAGCGAAGGTCGGCTCGGCGACGGAGGCGCTGATCCAGTAGAAGCTGCCCTGGGCGATCAGGTGGCACAGCGCGACCGAACCGATCACGGTGGCGGCCAGCATGCCCAGCGACTTGAGGCTGGCACTGCGGTAGTAGCGACGCAGCAGCATGCCGCCGGTCCACATCGCGAAATAGGCCGGGATCAGCATCCAGTAAGCGGCCGACACGCAGTAGTGCTGCCAGAAGTTCATGCCCTGGTTGGAGATCACCACCCAGTCAACCACCACCGCCAGGCCCATCAGCAGCGGGAACGCCCAGCGGGTCCAGTTGCGCAGGTAGAAACCACCAATGAAGAACACCGCCCACGAAGCATCCGGGATCGGTGCGAAGTGGTTGAGGCGGGTGCCGGCCATCAGCAGCACGAGCAGGGACAGGATGATGGCGCGTTGAGCGTTGGCGGTCATGGTGGCGATTTCCGTTAATCAGACGGCCATTCTAGCCGCAGTGGGGGTGAACCGGCGGTTGCACTGCGGCAAGGGGCGGCGACCGGGCGGGTGCGGCCCCGTTATCATTGGCCCATGAGCAAGAACCATGACGTAGTGATCGTCGGTGGCGGGCTGGTTGGTGCCAGCCTGGCCATCGCATTGGACCGGCTGGGGCTGGATGTAGGCCTGGTCGAAGCGACCCCGGGCGGCGCGCTGCCGGCGGTGTTCGACCAGCGCAACCTCAGCTTTGCCGCCGCCACGATCAATGCGCTGACTGCGCTGGGGGTGATGCAGAAGCTGGCCAACCCCGGTGGCCCGATCCGCCGCATCCATGTCAGCCGCGCCGGCGATTTCGGCCGGGTGCTGATGCAGGCGGCCGATTACGGGCGTGAGGCGTTCGGCCAAGTGGTGGTGGCGCGCGACTTTGGCGAGGCGCTGGAAGCCCGTCTGGGTGAACTGCAGCAGCTGACCCGCTACCGCCCGGCGAAGTTCGTCGGCCTGGGGGCGTGCACCGATGGCCGCCGCGAGGTGCTCATTGCCGATGACGCTGGCGAGCAGCGCCTGCGGGCCAGGCTGGTGGTGGGCGCCGATGGCACCCGCAGCGCGGTTCGGCAGGCGCTGGGGATCGACGTCAGCGAACACGATTACCAGCAGACCCTGTTCGTGGCGCGGTTGCGCGCGGCCAAGGCACCGGACGGCTGTGCCTATGAGCGCTTCACCGATACTGGGCCGACCGCATTGCTGCCACGTGGCGACCGCCACTACGGCGTGGTCCACGGCGTTGCCCGTGACGAAGCCGATGCGGTGATGGCACTGGACGACGCGGCGTGGCTGGCGCGGCTGCAGGACGCGGTGGGCTGGCGCGCCGGGCGGTTGCTGGAAAGCGGCCCGCGCAGCGCCTATCCGCTGATCCAGGTATTGGCACAGCAGCTGGTTGGCGAGCGTGCGCTGCTGCTGGGCAATGCCGCGCAGACCATCCATCCGCTGGGTGCGCAGGGCTTCAACCTCGGTCTGCGCGATGCGCTGACCCTGGCCGAGCTGATTGGCGACGCCGCACAGGACCCGGGGAGTGAGGATCTGCTGCAGGCCTATGTGGCGCGACGCGGCCCGGACCGCGAGCAGACGTTGGCGTTCTCCGATGGGCTTGCCCGTTTGACCAGCAATGCCACGCCGCTGATACGGCCGCTGCGCAGCCTGGGGTTTGTCGCTGCGGCGCAAGCGCCGGCTGTGCAGTCCTTCCTGGTCGGCGGCGCGATGGGCTTCCGGGGGCAGGTGCCCGAGCTGTGCAGGAGTGAAGCGCGATGAGTCGGCGCGGACAGTGGGATGCGGTGATCGTCGGTGGCGGCGTGGTTGGTGCGGCCTGCGCTTTGGCGCTGGCCGGGGAAGGCCTGCAGGTAGCGATGGTGGAAGGCCGCGAGCCGCCAACGTGGTCGCCACAGAAGCCTGACCTGCGTGTGTTCGCGTTTGCTGCCGACAACGCCGCCCTGCTCGAATCGCTGGGCGTGTGGAAGCAGATAGACCAGGCCCGTGCCCGCGCGTATCGGCGTATGCGGGTGTGGGATGCCGCTGGTGGTGGCGATCTCACCTTTGATGCCGACACGCTGGGCCGCCGCGAGCTGGGCTGGATTGTCGAGAATGGCCTGCTGGTGGATCGGCTGTGGGCCGCATTGCCGGCTGCCGGCGTGCAGTTGTATTGCCCGGCGCGAGTGGAAGCGATGGAGCAGGACGCGCAGGGCGTGCGCCTGCGCCTGGATGATGGCCGCCGCGTGGAGGCCTCGATCGCGATTGCCGCCGATGGCGCCGAATCCACCCTGCGTTCCTTGGCAGGCTTGGACGTCAGTCGCCATGACTACGGCCAGCGCGGTGTGGTCGCCTATGTGGACAGCGCGCTGCCGAACGAAGACACCGCCTGGCAGCGTTTCCTCGATACCGGTCCGTTGGCGGTGCTGCCGTTCGACCGCAACCGCAGCTCCATCGTCTGGACCTTGCCAGACGCCGAAGCCGAGCGGGTGCTGGCCCTGGGTGAGGACAGCTTCAATCGCGAGCTCACCAATGCGTTTGCGGGGCGTCTGGGTGAAATGCGTTTGGTCTCGGCGCGCGCGGCGTTCCCGCTGCGTCGGCAATTGGCTACCGCATATGTCGCCGGGCGCGTGTTGACCTTGGGTGATGCAGCGCACGTGGTGCATCCGCTGGCCGGGCAGGGTGTGAACCTGGGCCTGCGCGATGTGGCTGGGCTACGTGATCTTGTGCGCGAAGCCAGGCAGCGTCGGCAGGACTGGAGCTCGCCACACCGCCTGCAGCGCTGGGCGCGTACCCGGCGCAGTGAGAACACGGTGGCCGCTTACAGCTTCGATGCGATCAACAAGGTGTTCTCCAACGACGAGATGCACCTGACCTTGGCGCGTGGCGCGCTATTGGGTCTGGCGGGCAAGATGCCGCCATTGATGTCGATGTTCTGGAAACGCGCCTCAGGCCTGTAGGCAAGGCCAAATGTAGTGGCGGGGCCTGCCGGGCGCGGGGGGTAGCCGGGTTGCCCCCAGCACCGCTCAGGGGGGGCGAAACCG
>NZ_JBRRDY010000037.1:0-50507 GCF_056759935.1 Stenotrophomonas sp. STEN035 | reverse complement strand
CCGCTTCGGCACGGAACTCATCCGTGTACTGCTTGCTGTTGCCCATAAACACCTCGGTCATTGCCATGAATTATGGCAACCGGATGTCTACGAAAGGCTGGCCGGTCCAGTCCCCCCGATCGCGAAGCACCGACTCCGCTTGGAGTCGGCTCAAGCCGTGCTTCGGGAAGAACTCGACCAGCTCAGTGATCATGCGGCTCTCGGCGTTCGGGACCACATCCTCGATCCAACCAATGGCCTTGGCGTCCAAGCAGTAGCGGTAGGGCCTGACCTGACTGGTCATGCATGATGCTGCCGCTGCAGCAAGCATTCAAGACGCCCACGAACGCCTGCGGTGGGGCTGGCTACTTGCCTCACGCCGTCTCCGGGAGAATCACTGGACGAACTCCCCCACGACAGCCGGAACATCCCCTAAGGCGCTGGTGGCGAAGCCAGCGCGCTTCCTCCCGATTAGTGACACTCCTGCAATTCGGGTAGGGAAACTCGCTTGGCCGTGCCGTAAGTTTGAATCATGACTAGACATCGCAACCTTCGGTCGGAAAGTCCTTCAGCACACGTGGAGGCGCACAACAGGCGGTGCGCACATCGTCTGCCGTTCATGCGAGAAGTCGCCCGACGCAAAGACCACACCACTCGCACCGTCGAACATCACTTCCCGGCCGACTGCAGAAGCGTCGCATACGAAACCTCACCAAAGTCGGGTCCCGGGAAGGTGCGGGCCAATCGAGTCTAATCTCCAATTGGGGCGCCTCGTACCGACCAGCAGTCTCGCGCCCCGACATGCGGACTTGAAAGCCTGGGCTGCATTTACGCCCGCTCGCATCACAACCTCAATCAAGGAGAAAGATATGAAACGCAAGTCACCGATATTTCTCTTGCTGCTTCTCGCGACGTGCGGGAGCACACATGCCGCTGAGCCTGCTCTCTTTGCTCCGATACGGTCTAACGACGTCCCCGCGTTGCTTGCGTTGACGCAGAAGGACCCCACTTCGATTGCTGAACGCTCGGATCAAGGCGTCTCGCCGCTCCTGTTCGCCGCCTACAACGAGCGTCAAGAGATGGTTTCCATACTTCGGGAACGCACGAGCGAACTTAGCTTCTTCGAAGCGTGCGTCGTTGGCGATCTAGCCGCCGTCCGTCGCTTCATTGCACGCGGAACGGACGTCAACCAGTACGCCACCGATGGCTTCACGCCACTTGGACTTGCAATTTTCTTTCGTCAGCCCGCCGTGGCCAAGCTCCTCATCGACGCCGGCGCGAATGTTGACGCGAAGGCGAGCAACACATTGCAGGTCGCGCCGATCCACGCTGCGGTAGCGAGATCAGACTACGGTACTTTGCAGTTGCTCCTCGAGTCTGGTGCCGATCCAAATGTGACGCAGCAGCGACTAATGCGCCCGATCCATGAAGCCGCTGCTGCGGGAAATCTACCTGTTGTGGCGATGTTGTTGCTCTATGGTGCAGATGCAAAGGCACGTAATGAGGAAGGCAAGCTCGCGAGCGACTTTGCATACCAAGCCGGGCATCAGGCACTTGGTGATCGCCTCGCATTGATCGCGAGTCTCCCGAAACCGTAGATGCTTTTGGAAACTCCAAATAGCACCAATAAAACCCTCCACTACGACCACTAGGGAATAAGAGAATCATGCGCACGAGCCTGTTGATCGGCCTTCTGGTTGGCCTTGCCACGGGGCTTTGGATGTGGACCGAATTCGCGCTCGGGCTTCACTCCGAGAGCACCGACATTGGTCGGTTCACTGGCTTTTTTTCGATCATCTTTCCGATCGCCGGACTTGTGGTTGCGCTGCGACGGTCTCGCACCCGTATTGGCCACCTGACCTATCGTTCTGGAACACCGGACGTCATCGCCGTTTGCGCTGGCGCGGCAACGACGACATCGCTGATCAGCGCAATTTATATCCTCTGGCTCAATCCGGAGTGGCTTAGCAAAGCTGACATGACCGCCGCTGGATTCGTCACTCAAGGCACGGTGGCGGCATTTGTCGGCGGGCTTGTTGTTGGCATGATCGTTCTGGCTTTTTTGCGCACTCGGCCTAGCCAGGGGGGGACGCCATGACAACGCGCCGCTCGCAGCCAGGAGCTACGCCAGGCAACCATGCTCCAAAGTCACTTTTCGCTGCACTTCGCGATCTACTTGGCTCGTGCACGACCGGACTTCAGGTTGTGCATGACGAGCCATCGCACTTCTTCGCAAATTGCGGCCTGCCCGACGCAAAGGGCAAACACCCGTTCTTTGGCGCAGTGAAGGTGTCGAACCGAAAGCACCTTTTCCACTTTATGCCCGTGTACGAGTTCCCGGAACTGCTTGATAACATCAGCCCTGCGCTGCGGAAGCGAATGCAGGGTAAATCTTGCTTCAACTTCGAGGCGCTCGATCCGCCGCTCTTCTCTGAGCTGGAAACCCTCGTTGCCCAAGGTGTGAAGCGCTACAAAGTAGCCGGCAAGCTATAGCCGCCGCGCAGAGTCAAGGCACTTCATTCGCCGCCTCGCCGGCGACATTTTGGCCGCTGGCTATCGAGGGATGCCAGAGCGCGAGTATCGATCTGCAGAGTAAAGTTCCGACCAAGCCGCAGTCTTACTCGGAGCGAATCGACGCGAGCGAAGGAGCGCCATTATCTCGCTCTCCTTGACCATGGCGCGCGAACCCTTTGTCCTAAGGACCCAGATCTGCGCGCCCTCAGGAAGATACCGTACCAGCCCGTCGAGCAGCTTAAGATCTTCATGCGTCAAAATGGCTATGTAGGCCAGTTTAGCCTCCGCTTGTTCGACCCTATCCGCGCCCATCTCCACAAGCTGTGCCGTTATCTCAGGCGGTGTTCCCACGACATGAACAGGAATGCCGCGGAGAACTCCCAGCTTCTTCGCAAGCGACGGCGGATTCGAAATGCGGTCTAGCCACTTGCGCGCTTCCGTCAGGCCAAGGGACAGGCGCACGTGGCCTTGTGGTGTTTCGGCCTCCAGTATTTCACCTTCTACCCTGGCGAACCGGAGGTCAGAAAAGCTCAGCGTTGCATTGAAGTCGCCGCGAATCCGAAGTTCATGGCTTTCGAGTTGCGCCAGAACCCCGCCTGATTCTCGGCCCAGCTGGCCATTGCACAGCGCTTCACGACCCACCGCCGTCCTCCTCCTCGAATGACTGCTCCAAGTCGTCGAGATACGCGTCCATCGTCCCGGCGTGACCAAACACGTAGTGGCTGAGCGCGCGAAACACTGGCGATCGCACAACGCCTTCCTCGCGAATTGTTACACGGGTTGCGCTCTCATCAATCGCATCAAGTCGAATCAGCCAGCGTCCGCCAAACGGCAAGTCAGGCGAAACGATACGGCTTTCGAAGCGCCAGTCACCTTCTAAGTCTCGCATCTCGAAAGCGATCGTATCGCCACCCGTGTATTCGACGTAGCGAGCCCTTCCTGGCTCAGACATCTGGACTTCGATACGCGTCACATCGCGTCGCCAATGCGGCTGCGCCTGCACGCTTCGCACCCGCTCAGTTACATGCTCGACAGTGGCGCGCACTTTTCGCGAGCGCTCGGCAATGTGCTCTTCTGGCAACGCAAAGCCGGCGACGTAGACGCATGCGCCTGCGAGGACCAAGACGCCCGTAACTCCAAAGACGATCGACCACGAATTCATGCAAGACCCTCTTGACATTGATTGCACCGGTGCGTCAACGCGCAGGGCTTCAATGTCGCCGCCGCTGCCCGACGCTCCTAAGTTGCGATACGGCTGAGGAAAAATCTCGTCTTTCGAGCATGGGTCGGAGACCCCGTTCCCGAGACCAGATGATCCTGCCCGGGAGCGGAACCAGCCGATCCGATAGTCACCGAACCGGTCAGTTGTCGTTTGCTCGGTGGTTTCGCCCAGGGCTTAGCTCACGAGCAAAGAAGTCCTTTGTCAGTTCCCACGCGCGAGCCGCGGCTGCACCCTCACTGTCCAAGTCACGCGATCGCGGATCCGCATTGGTTGTCCCGTAGACCCTTGGCGGGTAGGTTCCGTCGCCACAGATGCTGTGCCCCGCCCCTTGAAAAACGTGCACGAGCGGCTGACGCTCTGCCGGCAGCCCATTGAATCGGCGAGCCAGTGCCAGCGCCATGGCACCCGATGCCCACACTTCGTCCTTCTCGCCCCCCAAGAGAAGGAACTTGGCCTCGCTTTGCTCGATCGGTATGGCCGCGCTTTCTGCTCGCTTAGGGTCATCCTTCCGAGAAAGCTCATACCGCTCGGTGTTATTGAAGTACTCCTGAGGTTGACGCCAATGAAAGGGCCGGAGCTTGATGTATGGCAGTGGTGCGCCCCTCCAGCTCCAGGAAGAAACGAACTCAGGCGCGGCCGATCTGTTCTCAGGCCGATTTCGCTCATCGTCAAACCCGTAGCCCTCCCACACAACATCGGTCGGGACGCAGGCGACAACCGCGTCGATCCACGGATACCGAACTGCAGCGACGGCGGCGAACTCCGCGCCTTTTGAGTGGCCGTAAACGCCGATGCGGGACGCATCAGCTTCAGGCTGATCGGCCACCCAGTGCCTGGCCGTGTCCAGCCACTCGATGGGCGTATTCACGTGTTGATGCGACACCCCGCTGATCCCGGCAAGGTCGTATGCGAAGTAGATGACCGCAAATGCCGCGTATCCTTGTGCTGCATATCTGACGGCAAGCTCTCGGGCACCGTCCCTGCTCCCACCTTCGCTGCCATGCAGTAACAACACGACCGGATGGACCTTGCCGTCAGTGGGTGCTGCATATACACCGGCAATGCCCCCCTCGTTCATTCCCACCACGCGAAGCCCTTCCGGTTCGCCGCTACTCAGCGTTCCGCGAGCTAGCTCCGTTGTCCCGGATTGGGCGACGACGAACGTTTTTCCGGGACTCGAATCGCTTGCTGCGGGCATTCCGGCGTTGGCAACGACCGGATCATCACTAGTCCTTCCCGACCACATCAGACCGTAGGGATCTCGTCCGCGATAAGTGCCCTGAAGGCTGGGCATGGCCGTGCTATCGACACGCCCTTTCACGGCCACAAAGTCTGCCCAGGCGTAGAGCGTCACGGGAACTTCCACCCACCGCCCTTCCACCTCCTGCCACTTGGTGAAACTCCTTACGGTCCAAAGACGAACAACTTGGCCGTCCGCAAGACCCGTGACCTGCACGATCGGCGGCGATCCTGGTTCGATTGGCGGCGTCCGAAATTCGATGCCCGCAGCGCCCGCCGTGCGGCAGGCCATGACTAGGATGACAGCTAGGGCTAGTCGCATGGATTTTCCTTGGTGAACGGCCGAGCATGCTTCAGCGAAACTCTGGCTCGAAGGAGATGATCTTGCTTGCCGGCCGTGGAAGGCTCTGCCTGCAGAGACCCATCGCATGGGCCGGTGGGCGAACCCTCAAGACTTGCCTTCTGCAGTGGAGGGCCCGACGCTGGACATAAGGCCCAAGGGCCGGCCTTCGTTATCCTTCAGAAACGCCATCCATTCCTCCGTCCCGTCGGCATGCTTGTGAATCATGTGCGGTGCGTTGACGAACTCGATTCCTCGCGCCTGAAGCGACTTCACCACAGCGTGGATGTCCGTCACGCGGAAGTACACGATGGAATTGGCATCGCCATCGCCTTCCGCTAGGAAAAGGCGCAGTCCACCACAGTCGAAAAAGGCGATGTTTCCGAAGGCGTATAGGAACGGCAGGCCAAGCACCTCGCCGTACCAGCGCTTGGCGTCCTCGATGTTGGACACGCTGCGCGAAATTTGCCCGACTGGGCCGAGTTGAATGTTCATAGATCGCGACATCTCGCTTTGTGGCAGCGCGCTAGATCTGGCCACACCAGACCACTGCATCAGCGCCTTTCGGTTGCTGAGTCCCAGCTTCTGAAGTGCGTTGGCGACGTGGTACTTAACGGCATCCACGCTGACCCCCTGTCGGCGCGCAATGTCAGGATTGCTGAGTCCATGACGAACTGCCTCAACTACACGCCACTCCGCAGGCGTGAGTAGGTCGGGAAACGGCGGGCGGCCTCGGGAGTGCGTCATTGAATTCAGCCTAGGAATCAAACAACCGAATTACCCTACCCGAGTATCGGGATTCCCCATTGATGGCAGTGAACGTCGCTGCGAGACGGACGTCCATCGGTTGCCACTCTGGATCTCGAGAACACACTACGGTTCTTTCCAGTATCGGTCGGGCGAAATCTCGGCGCGCAAGTGGAGGCAATCGCCGGCGTCGAGGCAGGTGCACGAATCGCTTTGGCGCCAATGCCATGCTGCAGGCGAATCAGCGCGTCAGCATATCTGCGCCCCCTTGATCAGCCAATTGCTCGCCCGTGGCATGTTAGTCCGACGCTCCCCCGGCTTTGAATGGCAAGGAGTCTAAGAGTCCGAGGCAGTGGACGAAGGTCTGCTTTGGGTCGGAAGCTGCCATGCCATCGGCCTCCCCGATAAACATCCTTAACCTCCTTTCCTGCATGCGCAGTACGGCCGTAGACGCCACCAGGGCATCGCTGTCCGGCAAATGCAGGAGGGAGTTCAGCGCGGTGATCGAGGCCTCGGTGTAAACGGCACTCAACCGCTACTACCCGCTCCACGCCGAGTGGCTTCGAACCGAAGTTATGCTCAGCGGAGGTGCCGGGGGGTCAGGAGCGAATCATTGGAGGCAGATCCTGCGATCCAGACGCTTAGCGTCATACGCAGTGCGTCAGCCGCATCGTGAATGTCCAACTCGCTATCACTAGTCGCCCCTCGCAGGAAGGATATGACGTCCACGCTCCACGCAACGGATGTGGCGCTGGCCCTCAGGATGTTTTTCTCTGGCTCGTTCATCCGTCGCAGGATAGCCCACGCCTGTCAATACTTTGAAAAACATGCCTCATGGAGCACCTCTCCCCAGCTTCGATCGAAAGCGGGTTACAAGCTGTGCCCCAACGGGTTGGAAACCCGTCGCTAATGTCGGCCTGAAGGTCGGCCTTAGCCGTAGTACTTTCGACACGCAGTTGCATACTCGTTTATCTACTTGCGGCTACAAGTGGACACCCACCTCTGGGAGCGAGTTCAGCTCTCTCGAGAGTCAAAATTAGCTTGCCTGTATCTGAAGCAAGCGGTGACAGCGAACTGTCCGTCGGTTATCGCTCGAGTGGCGTCTCTCGAATCGACCAGTGTCGCTTTCATCGGGTGACGTGTAGGCGTACTTCAACGCGGCGGTTCGGGATCAGGCACTCGCGCAGCGCGGCCTGAGGCTTCACGCCGTCGCACTGCTGCACCTGATCACCATCCCCCTTGAAGCTGTAAGTGACGTTGGCGGCATCAATGCCACGCTCCAACAGCAGCGCACGCACGGTCTGCGCGCGACGCTCGGACAGCGCTTGGTTGTAGTCGTGGCCGCGACCCTGCAGACGGTCGGCATGGCCGACCAGTTCGACCTTGGCCAGGGTGAGGCCTTCCTCGCGCAGGCGGGCCAGTTCGCGGTCCAGGCTCTGCAGCGAATAGGCGCGGATGTCGCTGCGACCGGAGCGGTCGAACTCGAACAGCACGTTCGCCGTCAGCACCGTGTCCACCGGCAGCACCGCCGGCGCCGCGCCGCATTGGCGCGTGGAGGCTTCGGCATCGCTCACCCAGTCTTCGGCGATCTGGATGTACGGCTTGGCATGCCGCCACTGCTGCTGGTTGAACTCGTTGCCCGCATGGACCAGTTCAACCTCGCCGCAGGCCACGGCCTGCTGCGCACACGCAAAGCCCGGCGTGCCATGGATCGCGCCCAGGCGCTTCCACAGGTCTTCGCGCACGCGGGCGGCACCATTGACCAGCGGCGTATCGGTCGGCAGCGGCGTGACGCCCTGCTCCATGCCCACGATCAGCTTCTCCGACTCGGTCAGCGCTTCCTGCGGGAAGGCGCTGCGGTCGTTGCGCGAATACTCGTGGAAGGACACGTCCAGCCAGCATTGCGCCTTCGACAGATGGTAGTCGCGGATCGGGCGGCCGCCGTCGTTCAGCGCCTGGATACGGCCCTGGGTGTGCTCGTAGCCGGTCAGGTCGGCGTGGATCGTCTCGTCGGTGATCCGATCGCGCGCCGGCGTCAGCTGCGTCTGCTGCGCACCGGCGGTGAAGGCGATGCAGGCCAGCACGGCCGCGCACAGGAGGGAGGTTTTGGTAGTGGTCATGTCGGTAATCCTCAGCGCACCGGATCGCGGTAGCGGGCGTCTTCCCTGCGGAAGAGGTCTTCGTCGAACTTGAAGCGCAGGCGGATGAACGCGCCCTGCTGCGTGTACTCGTAGCCGGTCAGGTCGTTGTCGCCGCGGAAGCCGGTGGCGTTGTAGCCCACCGACAGCCACAGGTTCTGCCGCAACAAGCGACCCACTTCCATGCCGAACGCGTACTGGTTGGCGCCGTCCTGGCCGCGGAACGTCGAGCCCAGCACGCCGATGTCCCAGTTCTCTGTGATGTCGTAGACGATGCGGCCGGACAGCAGCACGGCGTTGAAATCGTCGTCGACGCGACCGGTGTCGGCGTAGAAGAAGCTGTCCTGCTGCCACTTCGCCGCCACCCGGCCGGTCAGCCACCACGGACGCGACGGGTGCCAGTCCGCGTGCGCCGAGATGATGTGCGCGCTACTACGGATGTCCTGGCCGGTGTCTGAGCCGAAGCCGGAGCCGTCCATGCCGCTCTCGTCCTTCTCCAGCTTGTACTCGTAGCGGGCCAGCGCGTTGACGCGGTTGGTATCGGTGTCGCGATACGCCGCGCCGATCTGGAAGCGGTCCTGCAGCACGTCGCCGCGCGCGTCGTACTCGGTGCGCAACAGGTAGTTGCGTGCCAACAGCGTCCAATCGCGGCTCAACTTGCGCGCGGCCAGGAACTGCAGCAGCGTCGTGTTGTAGCCCTCGTTGGTCGGCGTGCCGGCGACGTCGTCGGAGATGCGATGCTCCAGGCGCACGTTGCCGCGCCACAGCGGGTTGGCGCTGTAGTCCAGCGCGAAACCGATGCCGGTGGAGTCACCGATATTCCCCGAGATGACGTTGGTGTGCTCCAGCGTCGTATCCAGGCGCAGGCCCTCGCGCAGGTCCCAGCGGTTGCGCATGCCCGAGGCGGCCTGGATGTCGCGGCCCGCGATGGCATCGCGCAAGCGGTACTCGGAGAACAGCTGCGTGTCCTTGATGAAGCTGGTGTCCACGCCCAGTGCCACCGTGTCCGCCTCGCGCCCGTCCTGGGTCAGGCCGTTCACGCCGCTGATGCCGGTCTGCTTCTCGTAGCGGCCGTAGATACGGCTGCGTTCGCGCAACTGGTAATCCATGCCCAGCGCCACGCGATTGCGGTCCTCGCCGTGGATGTCCTGCTCCACTTCGCCGCCGAGGCTGAAGCGGTCGCTGGCGCGGTAGCCGAGGCCGATGCGCAGCATGTCCGACGACAGTTCGGTGCCCACCGGCAGGCCGCTGGCCACGTCGTTGGGATTGCCGCTGCTGATGATCGGCAGGCCGGTCAGCGGATCCAGCGGTTGCTGGCCGTAGCCGAGCGCACCGCCGCCGGAACCGGTGGCGTAACCGCCCGTGAGGCCGCCGATGTTGCCGTAGCCGCTGCTGGTGGCCCACGTGTAGTACGCGCCGACCGTCTCGCGGATGGCGCGGTAGCCGACATCCAGCGTCAGCCGGTCGGTGAGCTTCACGCGCGTGCCCGCACTGGCGGCATCGCGTTCGCCGCCATCGGGGTTGCGGTCCTCGCTGCGCAGGCCTTCGGCGTACAGCTCGAAGCGCTCGTTGAGGCGCCAGCGCGTGGTCAGGCTGTACTCGCCGCGGCCGCCGTACAGCGACGAAGCCGGGTTGTTGAACGCAGGATCGGACTGGCCGGCGAACAGCTTCAGGCTCAGCGCTTCGCCCGCATGGCCCAGCTCGACGCGCCACGCATCGCCTTCCACCAGCCCGCTCAGGCCCTGCAGGCCCGGCGTGCCGTACTGGTTGACGCTGTTGGTGTTCACCTCGCTGCGCGTACGCGCGGCTTCGGCCACCAGCCAGGTGTTGGCGCCCAGCTTGTAGCCGATATTGGCGCTGCCCATTTCGAACGCCGCGAAGGGATTGCGGTCGTCGACGTAGGAACCGCCGATCTCGCCGCGTTCGCCCACGCGCAGTTGCGCGTCCGCGCCCAGCACGAGGAACTTCTCGGTGCCCTGGTCCAGTTCGTAGGTGATGCGCAGCGACACCGGATTGAGGTCGCTGTCGAAGGAGGGCAGGAAGCTGTTGAGCAGGATGCGGCCGGAGAACGGCTCGAAGCTGTAGTCCACCAGGCGGCCCAGCGGACGCACCGAGACGATGCGCGAGGGCTGGTTGCGGTCGCGCACCACCACTTCCACCCGCTCGCTGCCTTCCAGCACCGCGTTGTTGCGCAGGCCGTAGGGACCGCTGCCGGCGGCCGGCAGTTCCTCGATCACCTGGCGCAGCGAGTCCTCAATGGCGAAGACGTTGCCGCGCACGCGCGCATTTTCGAAATGCCAGCCCAGGCCGGTCGCGGTGCGGTTGTAGGTGCCCAGCACGCGCTGGCCCGCCTGCGTGCCGAAGTCGACACCGGTCTGCGTGGCGATGTTGTCGCCGGTCTGGAAGTCGCCGTACAGCAGGTAGCTGCGGTCCTTGTCCACGCGCACGTACAGGCGCTCGGCCGAGCGCGCATCGAAGCCGCGCAACGACGCATCGCCGTACACCGGGTAGAACTCCTCCGGTTGGATGTCGCGCAGCAGGCGCGCCCGCACGTCCTTGTCGGAGTCGTAGGCCGCGGTCAGCAGGTACTCACCCTTGATCGTGCCCTTGACGAAGAACGCGGCACGCGCGGCACCGTTGGCCTTGCCGTTGTTGAACTGCTTCTCCCAGCGCCGGATCTCGCGCTCGAAGCCATCGCCCTGCTGGGTGCCGTTGATCAGGCTGTCGCCCTTGCGGCGGAAGTTGATGACACCCTCGATCAGGCCGGTGGCGATCAGCTCGCGCATCTCCGGCACGAAGCCGATCACGCCCTCGGCACTGTGGCCGCCCGAGGTCACGCGCAGCAACACGTCCTGCGGATCGTGCGGGGCCAGCAGTTCGAACTCCGCGCGACCGTTGTGCACGGCCAGCTGGATACCGGGGGTGACCTCGTCGGCGTCCAGCCGACCCGGACCGAATTCATCCGTGCGGCCATCGGCCAGCTTGATGCGACCGCCACTGTGCTCGATGGTGGCGAAGGCGTCGCCGGCCATCGGCTTGCCATCGGCACCGTACAGCTGCACGACGACCTTCACCGGCGACTGCCCGTCGGCGGGCACGCCATCGCGATCGACCTCGACCAGCACGCGGTCCACGCCCACGTTGACGCTGTAGTCGACGTTGCCGGGCTGTGCGTACAACGGTTGTGGCGCGCGGTCCTGCGATTCGGGCGACTGCGGATAGAGCGGCGTGGCCTGGCCGAGGACCGGCGTGAAACGCTGGTCGCCGGACACGGCCTGCGCCTGCACGAGCGTCGGCGTCACCGCCAGGGCCAGCGCCAGCGCGAGGGGGTGGAACGAAGGACGCGATGCGCGCATGGCACGGGATTCCATGAAGGTCGACGGACGCGGGGCGGAGCGGCTCATGGCTGCACCTCCCCGTTGCGCGCGTCATCCGTGCCGGTCGGCGCGCTCGTCGTAGGCCTGGGTTCGACGATCGGCCGCTGGTTGGCCGAGTCGGTGCCCTGCTGCGGGGCACGCGCCGGCTTGCTCTCGAACCGCAGCGGCTGCTGGTTGCGCTCGGTTTCCGGCGCACGGATCTCGCCCTGCGTACGGCGCGCCTTGACCTGCTCGATCACCGGGTTGGAGCAGCTGCCCTCGATGAAGTCGGCGCGGTGCAACTCGCCGTTCTTCAGATCGATGAACAGGCTGTCCGCATCGCCCAGGTTGCGGTTGCTGCTGGTGGTCAGGCGCGAGCCCACGGGCAGGGTCGACGGATCGACCTTCAGCGTGTGGCTCTTCGGCGGCAAGCCGCAGTAGCTGTACTTGCCTTCCGAGTCGCTCACCATCCAGGTGCCATCCTCGAAGTACATGCGCACGCCGGGGATGCCGAGCTCTTCCTTGTCCTGCACGTGGTTGACGTTGCAGTCCACGAAGATCTTGCCCAGCACGCAGCCTTCGTCGGCGAACACGCCGCCGCTGACGATCACGCGGTACTCGGCCGGGTTGGACGGCACCACGCCCCCGTTCGGATACGGCATCAGCGTGGTCGGATCCACGCAGCCGCCGTCGATCGAGCAGCCCCAGGCGCGCGCGCGGTTGATGCCGTCGCCCTGCTGGCTGCCCACGCCCACGCGCACGCGGTACGTCAGCACCTTCTGCTGGCCGACGGCGAGCGCGCCGACGTCGAACACCAGCGTCGGGCCCGGCTTGCCGAGCGGATTGGCGATGCCGGCGTTGTCGACGCGCGCGGTGCCATCGATGTAGGTGAAGCCGTGCGGCAGGCGGTCGATCACGTTGACCGTGCCCATCGATGCACCCGCGGTCTGGCGGATGGTGATCGTGTAGACCAGGCTGTCGCCGACTTCCACCGTCTTGCGATCGCCGGTCTTGGTGATGACCAGGCCGGGCGCGATCTGCGGATCCAGCGGAATGTGGTTGTGCACCGGCACCGCCACGCCCGAGCCCAGGGTCAGCTCCAGGTAGTACGTGGTCGAGGTACCCACCGGACCGGTCGGCGCGGTCGCATTGGTCTGCACCGGGTAGCCCTCGCCCGGCGTGGACGGCGGCGTCAGTGGCGACGTCTCCGCCGGGATCATGCCGGACTCGAACGTGTAGCCTGCCGGCGGCGTCACCGCCAGCTGGAAGCGGCACGAGGCCGGTGCATCCGGGCCCAGCAGGAACTGGTAGAAGCCTTCCGCACCGACCGTCATCGATACCGACGTGCCCTGCACCGTGTAACCGCCGAGCGCGGCGTTCAGCACGTGCTGCTCGGGCGTGTAGCCCGCGCAGGTACCGATCGGCGTCAGCGTGACGCGCGAACCGGGCACCGGGGTGCGCGTCGTCGCGTCATAGACCACGCCGCCGGGATTCAGCGGCAGGCTCTGCTGCGGCAGGTTCGCACCCGGCGCCAGCACCACCGACAGGTGCGTGTTGCCGCCCTCGTTGCTGCGGCACGAGCTGGCGGTGCCGTTGGCGATCGCGCTGCTGGCATCGCAGGGCACCGGCGGACCGGCCACCGTTTCGCCACTCACCGGAAGACCCCACACCACGCCCGTCGCCGGATCGCGGAAGCGGATGTTCAGCGGAATGCCCGGCACCTGGTCGGCGATCGAGTAGGAGCCATCCGCGCCGGTGGTCGTCGTGCCGACGACCTGGCCATTGCCGTTGACGACTTCGACGATCCAGCCGGACAGGCGGCGATCGCCGCTGTCGATATGACCGAAGTCGCTGCCCTGGTCGAACCACACCGTGCCCGACACCGAGGCCGACAACTGCACCGGCGTCGGCAGGCGGCACGCGTTCTGCGTGATCGCCGGATCGCACACCGGCAGGTCGCCCGGATTGCCTTCGAAATCGGCACGTTCGTCCGGCGTCGGCGTGCGGAACTCGTTCTCGCCGCCGCCCTCGACGATCACGGCATTGTTCACCGGCGATCCCGTCGCCGCCGATGCCGCCACGCGCACCGGCGCGACAATCGTGTCGGCCGAAGTCACGCCCGCCGCGATCACCGCACTGCTGGTGCAGCGGAAGCGGTCTTCGCCGGCTGCACCGGTACAGGCCCATCCGGCACCCGCCGGCGTCGCCGCCAGCGTCAGGCCGGCAGGCAGGCGGTCTTCGACCACGTACTCGCCCGCGCTCGGCTGGTGCCCGATGTTGCGCACGCGCAGCGTGTAGGTGGCAGTGTTGTTGACGGTGAAGACGGCCGGCGTGGCGGTCTTGCTGACCACCAGGTCGGGCGAATCGCCGATCTCGCCGAAGTTGTTGTCGATGGAATCGCCACCCGGCGGCAGCACGATGCCGCTGATGGCCGACGGCGTGGTCGTCACCGGCGTCGCGGTGCCCACGACGGTGCCGTCGATCGTGCCGGCACTGGTGATGCCGTTGAGCGTTTCCACCGGCTGCGTCGGCTCGGTCACCGTGTAGGTGCCCGGACGCAGGCCGTCGAAGCGGTAACGGCCTTCGGCGTCGGTGGTGACGGTGACGTTCACCGCCTGGCCCAGGTCGTCGGTGCCGGTCAGCACCACCTGCACGTTCGCGTAGCCGCCCTCGCCCGCATCGATGGCGCCGTTGTTGTTGCCATCGTTGTAGACGCGGCCGCTGATCGCACCGGCCGGGACTTCGCCGAAGTCGTTGCCGGTGATGTCTTCGCCCACGCCCAGCGTGATGCCCGTGATGACGGACGGCGTGGACGTCGGGGGCGTCGCGGTACCGCCCCCGGTACCGGCATTGGTGATGCCGTTGAGCGTGCCCGCAGGCTGCTCGGGTTCGGTGATCGTGTACGTGCCCGGCGGCAGTTCGGTGAACGCGTACGTGCCGTCCGGCTGCGTGGTCACTTCGCGCGTGACGGTATTGCCGGCCGGGTCGGTGCCGGTCAGGCGCACGACGACATTGCCGATGCCTTCCTCGGACGGATCGACGACGCCGTCGTTGTCGCTGTCGCGCCACACGCGGCCGCCGATCGAGCTGTTGAGCGGGATCTCGCCGAAATTGTTGCCGATCGAGCTCGCGCCCGGCGTGGTCAGGTCGATCGCCGCGATCGCACTGGGCACAGTCGTGATCGGCGTGGCGGTGCCCGACGGCGTGCCACCGATGGTGCCGGCCACGGTCTGACCGTTGCTGGTGCCGGTCGGCTGGGTCGGTTCGGTCACCGTGTAGGTGCCGGGACGCAGGCCGTCGAACGCGTAGTCGCCGTTGGCGTCGGTCGTGGTGGTGAGCGACACGCTGGCGCCGGTGTCGTCGGTACCGGTCAGCGTGATGGTCACGCCGTCGATGCCGGTTTCGGCCGCGCCCGACTGCAGACCGTCGTTGTTCGCGTCGAAGAACACGCGACCCGACAACGCCACGCCGAGCGTCTCGCCGAAGTGATTGTTGATCGACGCGCCCCCAGCGGGCAGCACGATGCCGGCCACCGCGCTGGGCACGGTCGCGACCGGCGTGGCGGTGCCGCTGGCGCTGCCGCCGACGGTTCCGGCCACGGTGGTGCCGTTGATGGTGGTGATGCCGCCCACCACCGGCTGCGCGGCCTGCTCGCTGACGGTGTACGTGCCGGCCAGCAGATCGTCGAAGCGGTAGTTGCCGCTGGCGTCGGTCACGACCGCCGCCACCGCGTTGCCCAGTGCATCCACGGTGCCCGCCGGCAGCGATACGCTGACGCCGGCAATCCCGTTCTCGCCGGCGTCGCGCACGCCGTTGTTGTTGGTGTCCAGCCACACGCTGCCGCTCAGCGACGCGGCGCGTTCGCCGAAGTCGTTGCCGCTGGAACCGCTCGCCGGCAGGTTGGTGACGGTGATGGTGTTGGTCGGGTTTTCCTGGCCGTCCGCCAGCCCGGTGGGCTGCGTTTCGACGATGCGGTAGTTCTGGCCGGTGATCGCACCGCCATAGCTGTAGCCGCCATTGGCGTCGGTGGTCAGGGTGACCGGCGGCAGATCGTCGGGCGTGCCGAACAGGCCGTCCGGGCCTGCGCCTTCGATCACCACGGTCACGCCCGGCAGGCCGGGTTCACCGGCATCCTGGTTGCCGTCGTCGTCGCGGTCCAGGTAGACCGTGCCGCTGATGACGGCGTTGGCGAGTTCGCCGAACAGGTAGCCGGTGGCCGCCTGGCCTTCGGTGATGACGATGCCGTCGATGACGTTCGGAGTGGTCGCGCTGCCCGGCGTCGCCGCGTTGCCCGGCGTGTGCCGGCCATCGATGTAGCCGGCGGGCTGCGTCTCGGTGAGGGTGTAGCTGCCGGTGGGCGGCAGCAGATCGCGGAAGACGTAGGCGCCGGTGGCGTCGGTCTGCACGGTGACGTTGACCGGATTGCCGAGCACGTCGGTGCCGGTCAGCACCACGGTGACGTTGGCGATCGGGTTTTCACCGCCGTCGAAACTGCCGTTGTCGTTGTTGGCCGCCGTCGTCGAGAAGTCCTCGAACACCACGCCCGCCAGCGAACCCAGCGTTTCGCCGAAGTCGCGATCGGACACGCCGGCAGACGGCAGCGCGTTGACGTCGATGACGTTGGTCGCGTGCTCGGTGCCGTTGCCGTAACCGGTCGGCTGCGTTTCGGTGACGCGGTAGTTCTGTCCGACCACCAGGCCGGTGAACTGGTACGCGCCATCGGCGTCGGTCTGCAGCACGACCGGTGCCGGATCGTCACCGGTGCCGAAGATGCCGTCGGCACCGGCGCCGGTCAGCGTGATGGTGACGCCCTGCAGGCCGCCATTCGGACGCGAATTGACCGTGCCTGCATCGCCGGCATCGAAATCGCCGTTGCCGTTGCGGTCCACGTAGACGCGACCGCTGATGCCCGACACCGCGTCTTCGCCGAAGTTGAACAGCGTGCCGTCGGTACCGGCGCCCAGGTCGATGGCGCTGATGCGGTCGGTGGTGGCGGCATCGCCGCCCACGCCGCTCCCCGGCGTGCAGCCGGTGGCACAGGCCATGCCACCGATCAGGCCGGCATTCACCGCCGTCGGACGGTTCTGGTAGCTGCCGGCCGGCAGTACCTCGCGCAACGTGTAGACGGTCAGCGGATCGAGGTTGGTGAAGCTGTAAGCGCCGCTGGCATTGGTCGTGGTGGTGGCCACGACGGTGCCGGTGGCGGCATTGAGCAGTTCGACGGTGGCGCCGGCGATGGCGCTGTCGCCCCCATCGCGCACGTTGCTGAAGTTGGCGTCGACGTAGACGAAGCCGGACAGCGATGGCTGGCGTACCTCGGGGAAGTTGTAGCGCACGCCGGCCTGGTTGGCGCCGACGGGAATCGCGCTGATCACCGAGTTGGGCGACCCCGCCGCATACGTGCCACCGAGCGACGGCGCACTGCCACCGGCCGCGGGCGGATCGATCGGACCGTTGACGTAACCGGCCGGCTGGGTCTGGGTGATGGTGTAGCCCGACGCATCGGAGGGCGACAGGTTCTCGAAGCGGTACGCACCGTCCGCCGCGGTAGGCAGGGTGAGGTTCACCGCGTTGCCGTAGAGGTCGGTACCGGTCAGCACGACGGTGACGCCGGCGATGCCGGGTTCGCCCGTGACGGTCTGCTGCGTGCCGCCGTTCCCTGCCGCGCGATCGCGGTCTTCGAACACCAGGCCTTCCAGCGACGAACGCGTGACTAGGATGTCTTCCGTGGCCGTGTTGTTGCCGGGGTTCGGATCCACCTGTTCGGTGGTGATGCTGGCGGTGTTGATCTGCGCACCGGCACCGGGATAGATGGTCCAGCGCACGGGAACGATGACGCGGACCTTGCCGGTCACGGTCACGTCGCCCAGGCGACAGGTCAGCGCCAGGCCGGCAGCGGTACACGTGCCGGTGCCATCGGGCACTTCGTCGCCGCCCGGGTCAGGCCCCTTCTTCTGCCACGTGGCCGCGCCCAGGATTTCCAGGCCGGCGGGCAAGGTGTCGGTGATCACCGTACCGGTGCCGTTCAACGGGCTGGTGCCGGTGCGGTCGCGCGACAGGCTGGCGCCCGGACCGTTGTTCACGCCCTCGATCACCCAGTAGAACGGCTGGCGCAACGCCACCGCCGTGGCGGGCGATGCCGGCAGCGCAACATCCGGGTCGCTGTCCGGCAGGTCGGTGAACACATGCTTGGTCACCCCGACATCAGCGCGCGTGCGGATCGAGGTCTGCTCGTCGACCGCGTTGTCGGATGTATTGGGGTCCGTTTCGGCATGCACCACGCTGACGTAGTTGCGCGCCGTATCGCCGCTGGCGCCGGGCGGCGTCTCGTAGCGGTACTGGACGTAGACGTAGCTGGTCGCGTTCACGCCCAGCACGCCGGGCGCATTGCTGCCGCCGAAGCCCGCACCCGGCACGTCGCACTCGATGCTCAAACCCGCGTCGGTGGGCGTGGTGCCCGTGCCGGTGAACGGATTGGCGCTGGTCACCGTACATCCGGCGGCGCTGAAGGCCGTGGACGGCCCGCCGATCGGGCCGGGCGCGATACCCATGAAACGCACCTGGCGGCCACTCGGCACGCGGTAGGTGTCGTTGATGCGCACGCTGGTCGCGACCGAGGGACCGACGTTGCGCACGGAGATGCGGTACGTGATCAGGTTGTTGGCGGGATTGAGGGCGTCGTAGCCCAGCGGATCCACGCCACCGGTGAAGCCGAGATCGGTCTTGTTGACGATCAGGTCGGCGACGCCCTGCTGGAACGTCAGCGACGCCGTCTTCTGGTCGTCGGCCGCACTGGTGTTGCTGTTGTAGTTGAACGCGCCGTTGGCGTCGCTGCCGGTGGCGCCACCGGTGATGCCAAACGTGGCGACGTTGTCGAACTGGCGGCCGGCCGGATTGTTGCCGGTGTTGACGTTCGGGCGGATGGTGACCAGCATGTCCTCGCTCTGGCGATGCGACATCGACAGCGCCGGACATTCGATGGCCAGCTGCAGCGGCGCGCCGGTCGGGTTCGCGTACGAGGTACCGCCCGCCGTGGCGGTGGCGGTCAGGCCGCCGTCAGGCGTGGCCGTGCAGGCCACCGTGCCCGGCGTGCGCGTGGCCGAAACCAGCACGAAACCGGCATCGTTCGCCGGCAGGGTGAAGGTGTCGCGGAACACCACGCCCGGCACCGTCGCGGTGCCTTCGTTGAGGTACGACATCACGTACTGGCTGTCCACGCCGGCGCGGCCGACGTTGCCGGTGACGATGTTCTTCGCCGTGGTGCGCACGTTGGCTTCGCGCTCGATGCGCACCCAGTCGCTGGCCTGGTTGTTGGCGCCGTTGATTTCACCGACCGAATCCGGTACCGCCGGATCCACGGCGACACCCGCGGTATTGCAGAACGCACCGGTCGCCGGCGCACCCGCGCCGCAGCTGCCGGGGCTCTGGCCCATGCTGTCGAACAGCGGTCGCGCGACAGTGATGACGATGTCCGCGGACGCACCCGGATTGAGGGCGGTGGCACCCGAGCGGCAGACGATCGACGCGCCGGTGACCGGGCAGGTCCAGCCGGCCGGGGCACTGACGGTGATGCCTGTGCTGGGCAGCCCACCGGACGCCGGCACGAAGCCGGGCAGCGTGTCGTTCACCACGATGCCGGTGGCCGGCACCGCGTCGGTGATCGCCAGGTTGGTCACGCGCAGGGTGTAGGTGAAGCTGTTGACGCCCACCGCGATGGTGTTGTCGCCGGCACCGGGCGCGTTGGTCCACTTTTCGATCTGCAGGTCGACGCGATCGTTGGTGGTGCGCGTGCCATCGCCTGCGCAGTCGTTGTTGGGGTTGCGGTCTTCGTCGATGCTGCCGGTGATGGGCTCGAGCGAACCGCCCGAGCCGCCGGTGCACGCGTTGTTGGTCAGCGCCAGGTCGGCGCTGCGCGCACGCGTGATGATGCGCAGGTCGGGCGCATCCGCGTTCCTCGCCAACGGATACCGCGAGGCATCGAGATCGCAGGTGACGACCTGCGCCGGTCCGCCCCCGTTCCACGTCGGCGGCGCGACGGAACACGACCACTCGCCCGCGTTGCCGCCGCTCACGTACTCCTCGCCCGCGGCCAGCACGTCCACCACGCGCACGTTGCCGGTGGCTGCGCGCGGGCCATAGTTGTGCACCTCGATGGTCGAGGTCATGCGGCTGTCGCTGTCGTCACCGCTGCCCGGCCAGATCGCGACCAGTGCCGGCGCCTTGCGCTTCGCCAGGCCGAGATCCGCACCATCCGGCACCACGCTGAACGTGGTGCTGCCGGTGTTGTTGGTCGATACCGCATCCGGCGTGTCGGACGTCACGGTGGCCGTATTGGTGACGTTGCCGCTGCTGTTGGTGCCGTTGGACGGCACCACCGCCTGAACGGTGAAATTGACGATCGCGCCGACGGCGAGATTGCCCGCGAAGGTGCAACCACGCACCGTGTCGCCACTCGTCGTCGCACAGGTCCAGCCGGCGGGCTGGTTGCCGCCGGTCACGGTGAACCCGGTCGGGAGCGTGTCGGTCCAGCGCGGATTGGTCGCGGCACTCGGGCCGAGATTGCGCACCTGGATGTTGAACGTCACCGGCTCGCCGGCGACCGCAGGCGCAGGATTGGCGCTCTTGCTGATCATCAGGTCGGCACCGGGCGTGACCGGCGTGGTCACCTCGTCGGTGTTGTTGCCCACGTTCGGATCCGGCATCGCACCGGCGTTGACCACGGCGGCGTTGGTGATGTTGCCGCTGCCGACATTGACCTTGGCGCGGAAGCTGAAGGACGCGCTGTCGCCATTGGCGACGGCACCGGCGTGGGTCGCCGTCATCGTGCCGGCGTTGAAGGTCCAGCCGGGCCCGATGAAGCTGCCGGCCACCAGCGTGACGCCGGCAGGCAACGTGTCCACCACGTTGAAACCGGACGACGCATTCGGACCGTCGTTGAACACCTGCAGGGTATACGTGACCTCGCCGCCACCGATTACCGGCGACGGCGTCGCGGTCTTCTGCAGGCGCAGGTCGCCCGACTGCTGCAGCGTGGTGCCCTGGCTGAGCTGGTTGTTGTCGGTGTCGCTGTCGCTGCCGAAGAACGGATGCGACGGCGGCAGCGTGTTGAGCGCCTCGCCCGCAGCAGGCAGCATGCCGGCGAAACCCACGGCGCTATGGATCTGCACGGTACCTGCGGCCATCCCCGCCGTGTTCATCTGGATATCGAACGCAACCGAGGACGATGCCTGCGTCAGCGTGGGGATGTCGCAGCGGATACGAACCGGCGAACCGCCCAGGCTCGCGCAGAACGCCGGCAACGTGCCCGGCGTGGCACCGGCCGGCAGGTCGAACAGGGCGACCGCGTCGGAGACCGTGTCGATATCGCCGTTCTCGACTACCACGTGGTAGACGACGGGACCGCCGACTGGCGTCGGGTCGTACCCGGTGTCGGACAGGTTGCTGATCTGCAGGTCGGCCGCGAAAGCCGTGGGTGCTACGCAGCACAGCGCCAGCAACGCCAGTCGCCGCCAGAGCGAGGATGTCGACGTGGATCGCTGCGAATGCTCCCGCTGGAGCAATTCAAATTTCGCGCGCGCAAACGCAGCGACACGTTCCACCGCGCAAGATTGCTTCATCACTTCGAATTTCCCCTGTACCGCACCCATCGCCGTGCGTGATTGCAGCTTTTCAACCCGGCCTCTAAGATGCCTAGATCAGAAAAAGTCAGTGCGTCGATCGAACTTTATGCGGCCAGCAGAGCAGCCCGCATACCCCGACTACAGGCTCAGTATAACTCGAATCACATTAGGTCAAGTTGACCATCACAAATGTGAGTTGATTCATGTACTTAAACTCCCTCATGTGCGCGCGTTTCGGAAGCGGCCTGCGAAACCGAGCCCGGAGGCCGCTTGGGAACCGCTTGCTGCTTAGGCCTCCGTCTGTTCGGACATCTCTAGCGCGTCCTCAACCTCGATCCCGAGGTAGCGCAGAGTGCTCTCGAGCTTGGTGTGGCCCAGAAGGATCTGGACGGCCCGCAGGTTCTTCGTGCGCCGATATATCAAAGATGCCTTCGTTCTACGCATGCTGTGCGTGCCGTAGTTGTGTCGGTCGAGGCCAATGGCAGTGACCCACGATGAGACGATACGAGCGTACTGCCTGGTCGATAGATGTCCGACATGCTTGGCTCGGCCAGGGAACAAGTATGCTCCAGGCATAATCTGAGCCTGCCGGGCCCACTCGGCAACCGAAGCTCTGGTTAAGTCCGTTAGCTCGAACTGCACCGGCCGATCAATCTTTCGCTGCAGCACGATCGCCCGCTTCGCGATCACTCCACCGTGGGACACATCTCGCAGTCGTAAGCTGACGAGGTCGCATCCCCTGAGCTTTGAATTGAGCATCTCAATCATCAGCCGGACCACACTGGGTGTAGAACTCGCCGGCCTTCTTGTTGGTGACGTCGGCGAACTTCTTGATCAGATACTCGTAGGCGTCGCCCAGCACGTCAGACCGGACCTGTTTGTTGCCCAGCGGAAGGCGGGAGTAGTGCTCGATCAAATCCTTGAGGAGGGCGTCGGACAGGCGCTCCTTGTTCGACCATTGGGCGTCGCCAAAGACCCCATAGAGAGTATCCGGGTTGGCCTTCTCGATCTCGCGCATGGCCCGCTGCAGGGTCGTGCCGACATTGGTGGCCTTGGCACGAACGTCGTCCCAGTGGAAGCCATCCGGGATCTGAAAGCGGTGGGATTCGGGGAACATGGCCAGTTCGGCGTCACCGCTCTCCTCGACGATCTCTTGGTACTCCTCGTCCCAGACGTCGCAGATCCGCTTGAAGAACAACAGTGGGAAGATGTACGTCTTGAAGTCGGCCGCATCTACGGGCCCGCGCAGTATGTTGGCGGACTCCCACAAATGAGATTCGAGTTCGTGAAGTGTTACAGATGACATGTGTTGCAGATCCCCTTGGTATAACTTTCACGTGACGCCGTCTCACGACACGAGACCAAATCTCGGCTCACGGTCAAACGGAGCCTCATACGTTCAAAGGTTCTCTTTGGCAGCTTTACCCTTGCGCCCCTTCTTTTCGCGACGGCCCGACCGATTCACCTCAGGTAATGGCTTGTCCAATGCGAGCAAGTCCATCCGAACATTGTTTGCATACGCGTTGTATTGCCAACGACGGAACTGATCGAGAAGTAATTCATTCGTCGCCTCGAGCCGTGCAACTTGAGCCTCCAAGTTCACTATATGTCTGGTGGCAGTCTGTAGCGTGAAGTCTCTCGGCTTTGCATGCGCTGCCAGTCGAAGATCCTTTTGTCTCCTCTGAAACCCCTCTTTAATCGTTGGATACAGATACATCGTGTGCTTGGAGACGGATTCCACGCCAATGACTTTGGCGACGCGATCACAAAAAAGAGGCCATGTGAGCTTTCCCTCCCAACGATCGAGCTCGCGTAATACCTTGGGAAGAGTCGCCTTCGTGATGATCTTCTTGGGCATGGCAACTCAAACCAAGCGAAGTGGAATTGTCGCAGCGGCGACAGTATCCGAAGGCAGCTCAATCAACCCGAGATCCATCAGAGCACGCTGAACAGGAGACGGGTCATGCCCGTCCGGAATACGCAGCACCGTGCCATCCGGAAGCGCCTCCTCCTCGAGCATGATTCGCATGGTCCTCGTATGCGCAAGTTTCCATTTGTGATTATCGACCCAGCGATCCGCGCCAAAATCGCCGTCGATGTGCGCTTGTTGGGCCTTCTCCAGGAGCTTCTGCGTTTGCGCTTCCAACAGCCGAATCCTGTCGAGCGTGACATGATCACCCTTGATGCATCTGTGCTCTTTGCAGGTCATGCATTCACGCTGCTTCATGCAAGGCGCCATTGCATAGTCATGCGTACACATGCCGTATAACGTTGCCTTGGCCGTGCCCAGACGGTCGACCCCAAGCTCTTGATAGGTAACAGGCTGCCGATTCTTGAATCGCTCCAGCAAGCTAGGCGCCTCTCTTACGATTAGGGCCCTTGCCTCCGACAAGCGTTCTTCTGGGCTGCGGTGGTCGTAATGCCGATTATCGGTGGGCTTTGCCCGGCCCGCCCATTGTGCCAATGTAAAGTCATCCATCCCCGCGCGCTCTGACATCGTGCTTAGCCAGTGACGTGGCTGGTGGGTAGTCAACTTGATGGGATCTCCATCTACCTCCTTGAGACCGGCAAGCAGATAGGTCCCGCTCTCCGGGTCCAGGCGAGCGTTTACGTCATTGGCCGTTGGCAGGCGCCACGAAAATTCCTTGACCGAAAAATTCGCGTGAAATTCATACTCACGATGCAGGCAAAGCGCATCCCATACTTTCACGACCTTCTTGGCATTGATGAAGGGCCAGTCGCCGCCTTGGTATTGCTCCTTAACGAACTTCGCAAGATCGCCGTATGTGATATCGGCCCGACCCACGAATTGCTTCAGGCGCTTCGTTCTTGGGACATGTCCATCTTTTGCGTAGCGCCCATCAAGGTTCAAGGCGGCAAACACTTCCTTAGTACTTAGAGGCTCACCATCGCTGAGTTGATCGGCGGAGCTAAGGCCAGCACTCCGCATGAAAACTCCAGGATTCTCAAAGGCAAATCGCGCCGCTAATCGAGCGGGCCTGCCGATCTCCTCCAGCCTCCGCACAGCCTCAACGACCACGTCCTCCATCACCGGCAGGACCCACTTCTTCATACGACCTTTTCCCTTCGCAGCCACCCAGCGAAGGCACATCCTTTCTGCGCCTGAATCATCCGGCTCGCGACCAATACAATCCACTGGAAGGCTAAGCACTTCTGAGATTCGACTTGGCGTTGCCATCAAGAGAATCGCAATAGAAGAGTAGAACCGAGTATGTGGGTCGGCGGCACCTGCGAAGAGATCCGCCAACGCGAGCATGCTGGCGTTACTTGGCAACTTACTTTCACGATGCTCGCGCCCAGCCTCTCCTAGGTCCTCGGTCAGAATTGCCGGCTTCTTGAATGGCGACCTCCACTGAGGCAGACCCAGCGATACGAATTTCTCGCGGCAAAAATCAAATACCCCAGCTAGGGTGAGGCCGGTTTTGTGATAGACATCCTCGGAAGCATAGAACTCGCGGCACTTCTGCGCACTGAGGTCCATCACCGCCCCATTGAGCAACAGCACATCTGCCTTCAAGCCTGACTCGATCAGCGCGGCTTCAATACAGCGTAGCGCTTGCAGCCAGTACTGCACTGAGATCACTGGTCTATGACTGTACTTATAGCGAACGTAGGCCTTTGCGAAATCCTTGAATGGTTGCGCTAGAGGTGTGTACCGATATGGCGTCAACTCCTGCAACTGGGTCGCAAAAACAGCAACGGTCTTTCCTTGCTGCCAACGATCCTTTGGCCAAGTATCAGCACCAAAAGCCGTCAGATCTTCTCTAGCCAGACGGATAAAGTCGTCCAGATTTGTCCTGGCATCTCGACCCGCCTTCGGAACGAATAGGATGACATCAGACACAGGCCATCTCCTCATCCGAGTCTGGAATGGCTAGCTTGTCCTTGAATTCGCTGCACAAGGTAATGCAATGTTCGACGGCAAGTATCAATAGGTCGTTTGCCGACACCACTACATCTGAACAACCCGCATCACGCGCCCGAGACTTTTCCGCATACAGATCCTCTAGCACCTCTTGATGCGGTCCATGGACCCACGGTTGGAAGTGGGTGCATGTGTAACAAGCGCGATACCCGCTCGCGCAGAACCCGTAGTTTCCGCATGTGCCGACACCGTTTGATCTGTCGTTCGCCACACGGCTACGCGGATCATCTCCTCGGATAGCGTCTCGTTCCAATCGAACGAGCCTGCCAAGGCAGGCCTGCGCGAAAGGAGCCAGCTTTGGACCAATGAACTCATCAATGATGGCCACTTCATTCGCGGTGTTTTCCGTATATACGCGGACATTCTGAATGTCGGAATGATCCAACAACTCCGCAATTACGAACGCACCGAAACCCTCACGTCGAAGCTTGGTGCCACGCGTGTGTCTGAAGCGCCTGGCAGACAGGCGAATAAACTCACCAGTTCGCTCTGATCGCGCGGTGTTCGCACGCGCGCACCTCAGCAGGGCTGAGTCCAGAGAGCTAGTCGTTGCGTGCAGAGCGTCTGGCTTGGAGCCAGCAAGCAGGTCTCTCAACTCCGCAACACTCTTTACCTTCGCAGCCGCATCCTCGTTGATAAATATCGGAACTTCTTTGCGTAGGTCGTCATCCAATTTCGCTCCAATTGTTGCCTCCACATCTGCCACCGCTCTGCGATGGAGACTGTCGAGCACGAGAAACAGATCTTCAATGATCGGAATGGAGCGAAACTTCCCTCGAAATCTCAGATTCCGTTGTTTTGCTCGTGGTACGTTCAAATAAAGAGACGCAACTTCTTTCGGATTCCCCTTCAAGTCTCTCCCTCGAAGTGCGGCCAACTGAACCGTACGGCGAGCAGTCATTGCGAGAGCCAAGAGGTACACAAAATCCTTGAACGTGATCTTGCGCTTGATTACAGCTGAATTTGCCCAGTCAAGCAGGGCCGCCATCTCCAAGTCCGTGTATGGCCCTGTTTCGGGGCAGCCGGTGGCCACAGCTGCACCCTTCTCGTTTCCTTTGATTGTCCAGCCGCGAAGGAGTTCTGCTGTCTCCTCCGAAACGCCATTGAACCCGAATTCATGCCAGGCCAACAGAAAGCCTTTCAGAGCTCCCAGACGCCACTCCCCATCTGCACCCAACGATGCGCGCCAATTCAATAGGTCTTTCGGCGTTACGCACTTCGCGCCTGTGTCGCGCAAGTATCTCTTGAACGCCTCCGCCATGTTGTATGTGTGATGAGCCGAAAGCTCCTCGGCATAACGTTGTAAGGTCAGACGAAATCCGGATTGAACCGCATCCGGAAGCATCGCCACCAAGCCAAGTGCAACCGTAACGTCCTTATCGAGCTGCCAGTACTCATCAAGAACATTAAAAGCATAGCCAGCCTTTGAGACGGCCTCTTTCGGCCGAGGTGTCTCTTTAGTCTTTTTTGATGCGCTCATTGGGCGACTCTCCTGCCGCGAATGACGCGCCCCAAGCCAGACTGCAATTCTCTAACCGCTGCATTGCTAACTTCACGGACATGGCGCTGGTTGTAAACGGCCCCGGATGATTTATTCCAATGGCCGTTCAAGAAGGCCCTCATATCCAGCTCCTTTCCTTCTCGAATCAGGGCTCCTTCGGTTTCGCCATCCTTCACCCTAGCGTTATGCGCATCGATGGCACACGAGAGTTCGTAGTTGAAGTGATGACGCAAAGCATGAGGATGGATAACGTTGAACGCTGGATCAACCTCACGAATTTTGCTCACGATCTCGCCGACCGCCGACAGTGACAATGGCTGTCCATACCACTTGCCGGGTTTGTGCGTAACAAAGAGGTAGGGATGCTTGCGTGCAGCGGGGATCAGTGAGCGGTGCTTCATGACATACGCATGAATATCGTTCGCCAAGCCATCTGGAATTGGAATTGGACGCTCTTTTGTCTTGGATGACGGCTGATTACGTCGAGAATCAAACGGATCGTCTTGATTGCGCCTCACCCAGACGTACGGTTCTTCGCCAAAATCAACTTGGTCAATCCGCAGACTCATAAGCTCCCCTCTCCGCATTCCGGTGTATCTAACGAGGTGGAACATGATTGCGTTGCGAAGACGTACGGCTTGAGCGCCGAACGGGTTCTTCGGAGAGTCGATCGCTATGACTTCCAGGAATTGGTCAATTACCTCCGAAGGAGGCGAATCATCATTAGGATCACTCTGCCGCCGCAGCGACGCCCCTTTAGGGCGATGCTTGCGAATTAGCTTCGCCATGCGTGCAATGTCTTGGGCGCGCTTTTGACGATCCTTAACGCTAATGGCGTCCGCCATGAACTCAAGATAGTCCGCGATCGTGCTCAGTCGGTTGTAGTGCTGCTGACCCGCCACTTTCCTGCCGGGTTTCACCGTCCCAATCCGGCCTTCGAGCATTTTCACACCTGAGTCGTCAGCCCACTGACTTTGGCTGTCGGATTCCAGATCGCGCATGTCACGTGATGCAAAGTCACGAATGGACATGACGTCGGCGAGTGTGAGGAACTCGCCTCTAGCGAACTCAGCCTCCAAGTCTCTCGCAGGCTTCTTGGATGCCTGCCAGCGCAGAAGAACGAGGATGTCCGCCAGTTTGTTGCGAATCGTATTGACCGCAATGCCCGCGTTTCGAAGCTTCGCGGTTGCGAAGAGTGTCGGATAAAAAAGCGGAAGTCCACGCGCATCTTGCAGCAGCGGAACGCGCTCACCCTCTCCGAAGACATGTGCAGAAAGCCGATACATCGCTCGCTCTCTTTATCGCCTGTTTTAGCAACTGTAGCACTATAGTTTTTTTTTCAACAGTTCTTGACAACGAGACAAAGAAAAAAGCCCTCTGAAACAGAGGGCTCCTTCGTTCTAACTCACCGAAAACAGATTATCTGTATCTCAGAACGGAATATCGTCGTCAGCGAAGTCGTCCATCGGCGGAGCCGACTGCTGCTGCGGCGGTGCCTGGCGCTGCTGCTGACGCTGACCGCCGCCATAGCCACCACCGCCGCCCTGGTCCTGGTTGCCATAACCGCCCTGGCCGCCACCCTGCTGCTGGCGCGGGGCCGACTGGCGCTGCGGACGATCACCGCCGTAGCCGCCACCGCCACCACCGCCGCCTTCACCACGGCCGCCGAGCATCTGCATTTCGTTGGCGACGATATCGGTGGTGTACTTTTCAACACCGTCCTGGCCGGTGTACTTGTCGTAGCGCAGTTCGCCTTCGACGTAGACCGAACTGCCCTTGCGCAGGTATTCACCGGCGATCTCGCCGAGCTTGCCGAAGAACACCACGCGGTGCCACTCGGTACGCTCCTGCTGGTTGCCATCACGGTCCTTGCGCACGCTGGTGGTGGCCAGGCTGATGCGGGTGATCGCCATGCCGGCCTGGGTGTACTTGGTGTCCGGGTCGTTGCCGAGGTTGCCGACGAGGATGACTTTATTGATGCCGCGGGCCATAGGTTCCTACTCTTCCGTTGGGGTCCACCCGCCGGATGCGGGCAATAGCCGACGTATTATATCTGTCCGGCGACAGATAGCAGCCAATCCTTGCAGCCCTTGCGGCGTAAGGCTTGCGCTGGCCCAGCCGCGCATCCGGCGCCGTTTGGCCAAGCCGGATCACCGCCCTTCCAGCGCTGGAATCGCCCGGCAAACGGCTGATCCCGGACCCGGCCCGCCCCCCTTTCGCCGACCTCATGGCATGATGCCAGACGTCGTTCAGATTGCTGGTCAAGATGGTCATCAAGGGCAAAGCCACCTCTTTGGATATCGCGCACATGGCCGGCGTCTCGCAGCCGACGGTGTCGCGTGCGCTGCGTGGCAGCCCGATGGTCAATGCCGAAACCCGCCAGCGCATCCTCGATATCGCCCGCCAGCTGAACTACAAGGTCGACAAGAACGCCTCCAGCCTGCGCTGCCAACAATCCGGCACGCTGGCGCTGCTGTTCTTCGAAGACCCGACCAACGACGATTCCTTGATCAACCCATTCTTCCACTCGATGCTGGGCTCGATCACCCGCGCCTGTGCGTTGAAGGGGCTGGACCTGCTGGTGTCGTTCCAGCAGCTGTCCAGCGACTGGCATGCCGACTTCGAGGACAGCAACAAGGCCGACGGCATCATCCTGCTCGGCTATGGCGACTACCACGAGTCGGTTGAGCGGCTGCAGCGGCTGGTGGAGCAAGGCACCCATTTCGTGCGTTGGGGCGCAGCCTTGCCGGGCCAGCCCGGCGTATCGATCGGCAGCGACAACTTCCAGGGCGGCTTTGATATCAGCGCGCATCTGCTTGAACAAGGCCGCCAGCGCATCGCGTTCCTCGGCCATGCATCCAGCCACTACCCCGAGTTCGAAGAGCGTTACCGCGGCCATGTAGAAGCCTTGGCCGCACGCGGTTTGAAGGCAGATCCGACGCTGCAGCATGACGCCATCACCACCGAGGACTCCGGCCACGCCGCCTGCATCGCCCTGCTCGACAGCGGCAAGGACTTCGATGCGATCTGCGCGGCCAGTGACCTGATCGCGATTGGTGCCTTGCGCGCCCTGCGCGAGCGTGGCGTACGCGTGCCGCAGGACATCGCGGTCACCGGCTTTGACGATATTCCACTGGCTGCATCGGTATCGCCACCGCTGACCACGGTGCAACAGGACACCAAGCAGGCCGGTCAGCTGCTGGTCGACAAACTGCTGAGCCTGATTGCCGGTGAACCGGTCGAAGGCCTCACCATTCCGGTGAAGCTGGTGGTGCGTGAGTCCTCAAAACCGGGCTGAGCCTGCTTAGCTGAAATCCTTGAGGATTTCGCCCACGCCGGATGGCGATATCTCAAATCCCAATGGCGTGCCAGGATTGATCACCACGCCGTAGCCGCCCGGCACGCGACGCAACACTTCAAGCATCAGCATGCGGATGTTGTGCGGGGCCTGTTGCTGGTGGAAACCGACCCGCGCCATATCGGTGAACACCGCCACGTGCAGCACGCCCTGCTTGTCGAACAGCAACGGGTCGAATCCACTGCCGTCGGCCGTGACCAGGCTGCCGGTGAGCAACACCACTTCGGAGGCAACGAAGGCCTGCATGAAGGCGCGGATCGGCAGCTTGCCGTCCATTGCGGTCTGCAACAGGGTTTCGATGGGGGTCTGCGGGGGAAGCTGGTTCATGCGGTGCCGCCGGGAATGCCTGGGGGCGGATTGTAGCGGGTGGGGCTTTGGGAGTCGCAAAGGCTGGAGGTGAGACAGTAGCGAAAGCTACCCCTCCCCAGCCCTCCCCTTGCCTTTGGCAAAGGGAGGGAGACAAGCAAAGCCTCTCAACCGCTGCCATCTGCCCCCTCCCATTTGCGCAGCAAAGGGGAGGGTTGGGGAGGGGTGCTTCCGGCGCAGTGTTGGATTTATCGCAGAGCCTTACCCTCACCCCAACCCCTCTCCCGCAGGGAGAGGGGCTAAAGCAGATTACTGCGCCAGTCGCTTATCCCGCGCTATCTGATCCGCCATGGCAGCATCCAACTGCGCACGCAGCTCCGGCTGTATCACCTGCCCTTCCAGCACAAACACCTTGATGCCATGCGCCGGCACCTCAGTCTTCAGCGAAGTCTTCACCTTCAAAGAACCACCACCAAGCACATCACGCCAACGCCCGGCCTGCAGATAACGGCTCACCTCGAACGAACGTGCAGCATCGCCCTTGTTCAGCAGCACCAGCGCGGTCTGCGCGGTATCACCATGCTGCAGCACGCGGTAGAACACCGCCTCGTCGCCTTGCAGCCGCTCATTCACCTGCAGACCGCGCTGCAACGCAGGCGTTGCTTCACGCAGTTTGGCGATGCGCTGCAGCGGCGCGAAGATCGGGCTCTGCCCTGCTTCATTCACCCGCTGCTGGCCGAAGTAGGCACGGTTGCCCACATGCTCGGCACGACCGCGCATGAAGCCGGTTTCCGAGCCGTAATAGAGCACCGGAATGCCGCGTGCGGTGAACAACCAGTTATGCGCATCGATGAAACCGGCATCACTGGCATCCAGTCGCGCCATGTCGTGGTTGTCGTAGAAGCTCATCAACGAGTAAGGATTGGCATACGGACCACCGCTCAGATGCAGCGGTTCGGCCAGCGTTTCAAAGCCCTTCTGCTCCTTGCCGAATACCGACGACATCGCACCGCGCAGCGGGAAATCCAGCACACTGACGTTGGCGTTCGCCGGCCAGGTGTGTTCGGCGATCTTCGCGGCGTCGTAGTCGAAGGCTTCGCCGAACATGAACATGCCCGGGTGCTCGGCGCGGATGCGGTTTACAAACTCATGCCACCACGGATGCGGCAACCAGCCGATGGTGTCGATGCGCAAGGCATCCACACCCTGCGCCGTCCATTGCAGGTAGGCGCCAACCAGGTAGTCCATCACCGCCGGATTGTGCTCGTTGAAATCCGACAGTTCGGCCAGGTTGCCGTCGAAGATCGAACCCTTGCTGCCATCGACCGGGCCGATGTTGTTGTAGAACGCATGCAGCGGGTTGTGCTTCGGATCGAGCTCGTCCGGGGCCAGGTTCTGATGGTCGGCGATCAGCTTGCCGTCCTTGTCGAAGATCTGCCCGAACTGCGGCTGCCGCTTGGGCATGGTCCAGGCCGGCGAACCGTGGTTGCCGACGATATCCAGCACCACTTTCAGCTTGGCATCGTGCAGGCCCTTGGTCAGCCCGGCGAAATCCAGATCGGCGCTCGGCAGATGCTCGTCCAGCTTGTAGAAGTTGATGCCCCAATAACCGTGATAGCCGGTCTTGCCACGATCGGTCAGGGTGCTGGTGCAGCTGATCGGCTTGCTGCCGGTGAATGCCTGATCGGGATTGTCGATGATCGGCGTGATCCATACTGCGCCAAAGCCCAGCTGGCGAATGTAGTCGGCGTTGTCGAGTACGCCTTTGAAGTCACCGCCGAGGTAGCCGATATTGCCGTCGATCTTGTCCGGGCACGGTACCGGGATATCGAAGGTGGGATGGTCGCCGCCCTGGTCGCGATGGTCGTTGCTGGTATCGCCATTGACGAAGCGATCGGTGACCACGAAGTACACCGCATCGCTGGCGAATGGTTCGGTGGTGCCAATGTAATCCGGCCGGTTGCCGGCCAAGGCCGACCCCGCTACCACTACCAGTCCAACCGCTGTTGCCAAACGACTACGCATCACACCACCTCCTGTTGCGACGGAACCCGCAGCACGCACAAGCCGGCCACGAACAGACTGCAGCCGCCCAGCACCAGCACGTGGATGGGGTCGCCACCCAACCAGTTGCGCAGGGCAAAGCCCAAGGCACTGGCGGCCACCAGCTGCGGGATCACGATGAAGAAATTGAAGATGCCCATGTACACGCCCATCTTGGCCGCCGGCACGCTGTCCGACAGCAGTGCGTACGGCAGTGACAGGATCGAGGCCCAGGCAAAGCCGACGCCGACCATCGACAGCAGCAGCCAATGCGGGTCCTTGATCAGCATCAGCGAGATCAGGCCCAACCCGCCCAGCCACAGATTGAGCAGGTGGCTCCAGCGCAGGCCAATCGCACGCACCATCAGCGGAATGATCAGCGCCGCCACAGCAGCGAAACCGTTGTAAGCGCCGAACAACACGCCGACCCAGTTCGCGCCTTCGTTGTACGCGGCCGACTGCGTATCGACGGAACCGAAGTGCGTGCCAGCCACCGCTGCGGTGGTGTAGATCCACATCGCGAACAACGCAAACCACGAGAAGAACTGCACCCACGCCAGCCGCCGCATCGTGCCCGGCATGCTGCGCAGGTCATCGACGATAGTGGCCAGCATGTGCGTGCCCGGCAGTACCCGCGCTATTCCCAATAGCAAACCGTAGGCAGCACACAGGCCGGCCAGCACATAGAGCATGCGGTCGCCTTGGCGCCATGCGATCAGCACCGCCAACAGCACGCCCAAGCCCAGCCACAAGCCGATCTGCCCCCACTGCGGCAGGCCAGCAGCGCGCTGCACGGCGTGCACTGCCGCCGGTTCGGCGTCGTCGAAACCGGCCAGTTCGGCCGGCGAGTATTCGCGCGTGCTGAACACGGTCCAGCTCATCGCCAGCAGCAATACCGCCGCGCCGAAATAGAAGGCATAGCGCACGGTGTCCGGCACTTCACCTGGACCCGCCGTATTGGCCACACCGAAGTGGGCGAGGATGAAGGGCAGGAAGCTGGCCACCACCGCGCCCACACCGATGAAAAAGCTCTGCATCGAGAAACCGGCCGGACGCTGCTTGGGCGATAACTGATCACCGACGAAGGCACGGAACGGCTCCATCGAGATGTTGATCGAGGCATCCAGCACCCAAAGTGTGCCGGCAGCGATCCACAGTGTCGGCGAATTGGGCATCACCAGCAGGGCGAGCGTGGTCAGCACCGCACCGATCATGAAGTAGGGCCGGCGGCGGCCCCAGCGCGTCCAGGTGCGGTCGGACAGATAGCCGATCACCGGCTGCACCAGCAGGCCGGTCAGCGGCGCGGCGATCCACAGCCCCGGCACCGCGTCCATCGGCGCGCCCAGTGTTTCGAAAATACGGCTGGCATTGGCGTTCTGCAGTGCGAAGCCGAACTGGATACCCAGAAAGCCGAAACACATGTTCCAGATCTGCCAGAACGACAGCTGCGGTTTGCTATTCATCAAGCGCTTCCCCCCTCCGGGAATCACGGATGCGATGTTGGGCGCGGATGCGCTGCGGCCATGGTAGAGGGCGCACCTGTGATCTGCACCGCTGTTGCATACGTATTCAATGCGGCATTGCGCCCACAGCAGCCTCCACCGGGGAATAGTGGTGCCACGTGCCAACCCTGAAGAGCGGCGCGCCGACCAGAACCCGGAGTTGAGACCCGCATGGCCGATACACGCCCCATCCCTGCCCGCCTGTCGCTGAAAGCCGCCTTCGCGCTGCTGCTGATCAGCTGCTTGCCCGCCCACGCCGCCGACCTGGCGCGCATCACCTCGCCCGACAAGCAGCTCGTGGTGATCGTCGAATCCCAGCACGAAGGCCGCCCCTCGTATCGGGTGGAGCGCAATGGCGAGGCAGTGATCGCGCCGTCGCGGCTGGGCATGCTGCTTGGCGATGGCCGCCTGGAGCGCAATGTCGCCCTGACCGGGCAGTCACAGCGCAGCTTCGATGAGACCTGGGAGCAGCCCTGGGGCGAGCGCCGCCTCACCCGCAACCACTACAACGAACTGCGCGCCAGCTTCACCGAGAAGCCCGGCGCAGGCCGCAACTACGAGCGCCGCTTTGACGTGGTGTTCCGCGTCTACGACGACGGTATCGGCTTCCGCTACGAGTTCCCGCAGCAGGCCGGCATGAAGCAGGCGCAGATCCACGCCGAGCTGACCGAGTTCGCGCTGGCGCGCCCGGCCACCGCCTGGTGGATTCCCGCCTTCGAGTGGAACCGCGAAGAATACCTGTACCACCAGACCCCGCTGAAGGAAGTCGGTACCGCGCAGACGCCGCTGACCCTGCGCAGCGACAACGGCCTGCATATCTCCATCCACGAAGCCGCGCTGGTCGACTACGCCGGCATGAATCTGGCCCGTGGCGACGGCGACATCCTGCGCGCGACGCTCACCCCGTCCAGCAGCGGTGCGCCGGTCGTGCGCACCCTGCCCTTCAACACCCCATGGCGCACCATCACCATCGGCGAGAAAGCTGGTGATCTGGCCGAATCCAGCCTGATCCTCAACCTCAACGAACCCAACGCCATTGGTGATGTGAGCTGGTTCAAGCCGGCCAAATATGCCGGTGTGTGGTGGTCGCTGCACCTGGAGACCGAGACCTGGGCGACCGGTCCCAAACACGGTGCCACAACCGAGAACACCCGCCGTTACATCGACTTCGCCGCCGCCAACGGTTTCCGCGGCGTACTGGTGGAAGGCTGGAACATTGGCTGGGATGGCGACTGGTTCGCCAACGGCGAGGCCTTCGACTTCACCCGCGCCACCCCGGATTTCGACCTGCCTGGCCTTGCCAGCTACGCAGCCGGCAAGGGCGTGCACCTGATCGGCCACCACGAGACCGCCTGCGCGGTCAGCCATTACGAACGCCAGCTGCCGGCCGCGCTGGACCTGTATGCGCGCAACGGCGTGGATGTGATCAAGACCGGCTATGTCTGCGATGCCGGTGACATCCACCGTCAGGACCAGGCCGACGGCCCCATCACTCGCGAATGGCACGAAGGCCAGTGGATGAGCAACCACAACCTGCGCGTGCTGCAGCAGGCCGCCGCCAAACACATCGCGATCAACTCACACGAACCGGTCAAGGACACCGGCCTGCGCCGCACCTACCCGAACTGGGTATCGCGCGAAGGCGCCCGTGGCATGGAGTTCAACGCCTGGGGCAACCCGCCCAACCCTCCTGGCCACGAAGCCACCTTGGTATTCACTCGCATGCTGGGCGGGCCGATGGACTACACCCCGGGCATCGTCAGCCTGAAGGGCCGCAACGGCCTGGCCCTGCGCAGCACCCTGGCCAAACAGCTGGCCCTGTACGTGGTGCTGTACAGCCCGGTGCAGATGGTCGCCGACCTGCCCGAGCACTACGCCCAGCACCCGGACGCCTTCCAGTTCATCAAGGACGTGGCGGTGGATTGGGAAGAAAGCCATGTGCTCAATGGCGAGGTTGGCCAGTACGTGACGTTTGCGCGCAAGGCGCGTGGTAGCGAGGAATGGTTTGTAGGCAGCGTTGGCAGCGAGAAGCCGCAGGCGCTGGATGTGGCCTTGTCGTTCCTGACCCCGGGCAAGCGTTACCGCGCGGAGATCTACCGCGATGGGGACGGTGCCAATTGGGAGACTGCACCGTTTGCGTTTGTCTGTGAGACGCGGGTGGTGGGCAGTGGCGACCGGATCAAGCTGCAGCTGGGGTCCGGTGGTGGTGCAGCGGTGCGGTTTGTGCCGGTGGAGTGAGGACTGCGGCGGCTTGAAGCCCAAGGCTTTGGGCTTTGGGCTTTGGGCCTTGGGCTTTGCTTCATAGCCGTCATTCCCGCGCAGGCGGGAATCGCTCTTGGCTCTAGGCTCTGGTCTTGAGTCATTGCCTTCAATGCGAAAGTCAAAAACAAGAGCGATTCCCGCCTGCACGGGAATGACGGCATAAAACCAAAGCCAGAGCCAGAGCCATAGCGATTCCCGCCTTCACGTGGATGACGGCGTAAAGGCGGAACCCCAGCAGAAAGCGTTTTCAGACCTATCTGCCACCGCAAACCCCCATTGAATACGTATGCAGCCCAGCGCCACGGGCTTGCCCGCTGATTACCATGCGAGTCAGTCGCAAGCGGCAAAAAAGCGATGCATCCCCCACCAAAAAAATACGGGGGAGCACAAAAAACAACCAAACGACATCACCTGGGAGAGGGGAGTATGTTGAACACCAAGCGCAATCTGCTGAGCGTTGCACTGGCCTCAGCCATCACATTGACTGCCACCGGCGTGCACGCACAAGCCGTGGACGACGAAGCCAAGGCAAAGCCCAAGGCCGAAGCAACCGACCTGGATACCGTCACCGTCACCGGCATCCGTCGCGGTATCGAGAGTGCGATCTCGGTCAAGCGTGACTCGTCCTCGATCGTTGAAGCCATCTCGGCCGAAGACATCGGCAAGCTGCCGGACGTCAGCATCGCCGAATCCATTGCCCGCCTGCCCGGCCTGGCCGCCCAGCGCGTTGCCGGCCGTGCCCAGGCCATCAGTGTGCGCGGCCTGTCGCCCGACTTCGCCACCACCCTGCTCAATGGCCGCGAAATGGTCAGCACCGGCGACAACCGCTCGGTGGAGTTCGACCAGTACCCGTCAGAGCTGATCAGCGGCGTCACCGTGTACAAGACCCCCGACGCAGGCCTGGTCGGCCAGGGCCTGTCCGGCACCCTGGACCTGCAGACCGTGCGCCCGCTCAGCTACAACGAGCGCGTCATCGCCGTCAGCGGCCGCTACCAGAAGAACTCGTTGGGCGAGGCCGCCGGTGAAGATCCGTACGGCAACCGCCTCAACTTCAGCTATGTCGACAAGTTCGCCGACAACACCATCGGCCTGGCCATCGGCATCTCCCACTCGGAAATGTCCAAGCAGGAAAACCAGGTCGGCCTGTACGAGCCGTGGCAGGCGATCGGCGACAACTGGCGCCCGGGCGTTGCCGCTGGCACCTTCTATTCCGACGGTATCAAGGCCCTGCGCCGTACTGGCAATGCCAAGCGCGATGGCGTGATGGCGACGCTGCAGTTCCGGCCCAACAACAGCTGGACAAGCACGCTGGACACCTTCTATACCAAGGCCAAGGAACACGACACCGCCAACCAGATGGAAATCCATCTGGGCGACTACAACGGCACCAACGATCCGAACAAGATCCGCCTGGATGTCACCGACGTGGTGGTGAACGGCAATGGCAGCTTCGTCAGCGGCACGGCGCACAACGTCTATCCGTTGATCCGCGGCATGTACAACAACCGCGAAGACACCATCAAGGCCATTGGCTGGAACAACGAATTCACCTTCGGTGATGTGCGCGTGGTAGCAGACGTCAGCTGGTCCAAGGCCGAGCGTGACGAGCTGAACCTGGAGAACAACCTGCAGCTGCTGCCGGCACCGATGCTGGATTCGGTCAAGCTGAACTTTGCCGGCGGCAACTTCCCGCAGTTCACCCCGGGCTTTGACTATTCGGACTACAGCAAGCTCTACCTGACCAATACCATCTACGGCTCTGGCTACGGCAAGACGCCGCATGTGGACGATGAATTGAAGGGCTTCAAGCTGGCGGCCACCTTCCCGGTACCGGAAGGCTTCACCTGGTTCTCCGACTTCGACGTCGGCATGAACTACGCTGACCGCAGCAAGAACAAGACCCAGGCCGAAGGCAACATCAACCTCGGCGCACAAGGCATCACCAGCATCGCCGCTGATCTGCAGTACAAGCCGATCAACCTCGGCTTTGCCGGCGCCGGCTACATCCCGGCCTGGAATGTGCCTGCTGCAGTTGGCCGTTACATGACGTTCAACCCGACCACCACCGAGAGCTACCTGATCCCGAAGCAGTGGACGGTGGACGAGAAAATCACCACCACCTTCCTGCGCGCCAACATCAGCACCCAGATCGGCTCGATCCCGGTGCGCGGCAACGTCGGCATCCAGGCCCAGCATGTCGACCAGTCTTCGCATTCCAATTACTGGGACGGTTCACAGCCGGTTGGCAGCCAGGTCATTCCGATCAACGCCGGCAAGAAGTATCTGGACTTCCTGCCAAGCTTGAACCTGGCCTTCGAACTGCCGGCCGAGAACACCATCCGTTTCGCCCTCGCCCGCCAGGTCGCGCGTCCGCGCGTCGACGAACTGCGCGCGTCGATGGAATTCGGCATGGACACCAATACCGGCAAGCCCGGCTCCAGCGGCGGCAACCCGACCCTGGATCCGTGGGTAGCCAACGCCGCCGACCTGTCCTGGGAAAAGTACTTCGGCAACAAGGCCTACGTGGCCGCCGCCGTGTTCTACAAGGACTTGAAGAGCTACATCTACACCGAGAAGCGTGACGGCTACGATTTCACCAACCAGGTGGCAGAGTGGCTGAAGGTTGGCACCAATGCAGCCCAGCTGCAGGTCCCGGCACAGTCGATCGGCTACTACACCGCACCGTTCAACGGCACCGGCGGCAGCCTGCGCGGCGCCGAGCTGACCGCCTCGTTGCCGCTGGACCTGTTCACCGATGCCCTGCGCGGCTTCGGCGTGGTGGCCAGCGCGAGCTTCAACGACAGCGACATCATGATCAAGCCGGATCCGGCCAACACCTCCAGTGTTGGCAGCGAGCCGATCATGCTGCCGGGCCTGTCCAAGCGCGTTTACAACTTCACCGCCTACTACGAGAACAGCGGCTTTGAAGTGCGTTTGAACCAGCGCAAGCGCTCAGACTTCATCGGCGAGATCGGCAACTTCAACGGCGCCCGTACCCTGCGTTATGTGAAGGGGGAGGACGTGCTGGATGCACAGCTGGGCTACAGCTTCGGCGACGGCACGATGTTCAAGGGCCTGAGCCTGTTCCTGCAGGCCAGCAACCTGACCAACTCCAAGTACGAAACCTATGCCGGCACGAAAGATAGGCCTTTGGAAACCGTGGAATGGGGTCGCACCTACCAGGTGGGTGTGAACTACAAGTTCTGATCGGTTCTGGTTGACGCAAACCAAGGCCCGCTGCTTTTGCAGCGGGCCTTTTGCGTGGTGAACAGCTCTGGAGTTTTCCGTATTCCGGAAGGAATTTACTGAAGCTTGTTATAGCCAAAGCAATGGCCGGCTAGCTGTTGCTGTTGCTGTTGCTGTTGTTGCTGCTACTGCTGCTACTGCTGTTGCTGTTGCTGTTGCTTTTGAAGTTATGCCGTCATTCCCGCGCAGGCGGGAATCGCTCTAGCTCTAGCTCTGGCTCTAGCTCTAGCTCTTGGCTCTTGGCTCTTGGCTCTTGGCTCCTAGCTTTCCCTTCTCCCGCCTGCGGGGGAAGGTGCCCGTAGGGCGGATGGGGGAGCTTTGGCTTTGGCTTTGGCTTTGGCTTTGGCTTGCCTTTAAAAGCGCCCTCACCCCAACCCCTCTCCCGTAAACGGGAGAGGGGCTTTAGCAACAGCAACAGCCAAAACCAAAAAAAGGGCGGAGATGCAATCTCCGCCCGCACAAAAGAGAGAGCAACAAAAATCAGCCGCGACGCGCGCAATACACCGCGTGCCCAGGCAATACCAGTTCGCCACCTTCAACCGCACCCGCCACCGGGCCCGGCAGCGCCAACGCCTGCCACTCACCCGCCGGCAACGCATGCCGCACGGCCTCGCCCGACAGATTGAAGGCCAGCAACAAGCTCTCATCGCCAGACTGACGCTCGAACAGCAACACCGGCTCAGCACTATCAAGGAAGCGAATCGAACCCTCGACCAGGGCAGGATGCGCCTTGCGCCAGCTCAGGAAGCTGCGGAAGGCATGCAGCACCGACTCGCCATCCACTTCCTGCGCCTGCACCGACAACGCCTGATGCTCGGGGGGAATCGGCAACCATGGCTTGCCAGTGGTAAACCCAGCCAATGCGCCATCAGTCCACGGCATCGGCGTGCGGCAGCCGTCGCGGCCCTTGAAGTTCGGCCAGAAGGTGATGCCATACGGATCCTGCAGCGCCTCGAACGGTACGTCCGCTTCGCCAAGACCCAACTCTTCACCTTGATAGATGCACACCGAACCACGCAGCGAGCAGACCAGCGCCGCCAACATCTTCGCCAGCGTTGGCTTGGCCGGATGCCCGCCCCAACGCGTCACCGCACGCTGCACGTCATGGTTGGAAACCGCCCAGCACGGCCAGGACTCGCCCATCGCCGCTTCCAGCCGCTCAACGGTGCCGCGAATGTAGGCTGCGCTGTAATCGTCGACCAGCAGCTCGAAGCTATAGCCCATGTGCAGGCGGCCGGGCGCGGTGTACTCGGCGGTAGTCGCCAGCGAATCCTCCGAGGAGATCTCGCCCAACGTCACCGCCTGCGGATACTGATCCAGCAATGCACGCAGGCGTTCGAGGAAACCAATGTTCTCCGGCCGGGTGTTGTTGTAGTAGTGGTACTGGAACGCATACGGATTGTCCGGGCTGAAACCACGGCCAATGCGCTCGCTCTCAGGCTTGGGCGGATTGTCACGCAGCTGCGCGTCATGGAAGCAGAAGTTGATCGAATCCAGACGGAAGCCATCCACGCCACGGTCCAGCCAGAACTTCACGTAATCCAGCGTTGCCTGCTGCACCGCCGGATTATGGAAATCCAGGTCCGGCTGCGAGGCCAGGAAGTTGTGCAGGAAATACTGCCGACGCCGCGGCTCCCACTGCCAGGCCACGCCACCGAAGATCGACAGCCAGTTGTTCGGCGGGCTGCCGTCGTCGCGCGCATCGGCCCACACATACCAATCGGCCTTGGGGTTGTCGCGGCTCTCGCGGCTTTCCTTGAACCAGGCGTGGTCCACCGAGGTATGGCTGAACACCTGGTCGATCATCACCTTCAGGCCCAGCGCATGCGCCTTGGCCAGCAAACGATCGAAATCGGCCAGGTTGCCGAACAGCGGGTCCACATCGCGGTAATCGGCGATGTCATAGCCGAAATCGGCCATCGGCGACTTGAAGAACGGCGACACCCAGATTGCGTCCACGCCCAGCGAGGCGACGTAATTCAGGCGATCGATGATGCCCGGCAGGTCGCCAATGCCGTCGCCATTGGTATCCAGGTAGCTGCGCGGGTAAATCTGGTAGATGACGGCACCGCGCCACCATGGAGTCTTGGACATCGAACGCCCCCCTACGGGCCTCAGAGCCCCTGTTTCAGGGCCGCGAAATGTATGCCGGCCAGCTTAGCGTTGGTGCTTTGCCGGCGGTGTTGCTTGCATACGTATTCACTGCGCAAAGGCCCGGTTCTGTTCGGTTTTCGGCCCCGACGGGCCGCCTGCGCCGACACCGCCTATAATCCCCGGGTACCCCCTGAAGTCTTCCTATGAGCATCGCTGAACATATCCGCCCCGCGCTGGGCCTGCCTGCCATCCAGACCCTTGCCGCAGCGGACATGGCTGCCGTCGATGCCCTGATCCGCCGCCGCCTGTCCTCGGACGTGGTGCTGATCAACCAGATCGCCGACCACATCGTTTCAGCGGGCGGCAAGCGCCTGCGGCCGATGCTGGTGATGCTGGCCGGCCATGCGGTCGGCGGCGCCGGCCCCGAGCACCACCAGCTGGCGGCGATCATCGAGTTCATCCACACCTCCACCCTGCTGCACGACGACGTGGTCGACGAGTCCGACCTGCGCCGTGGCCGCAGCACCGCCAACGCCTTGTGGGGCAATGCCCCCAGCGTGCTGGTCGGTGACTTCCTGTACTCGCGCAGCTTCCAGCTGATGGTTGAGCTGGAGCGCATGGCGGTGATGCAGATCCTGGCCGACACCACCAACCGCATCGCCGAAGGCGAAGTGCTGCAGCTGCTGCACGTGCATAACCCGGATACCGACGAAGCTGCCTACCTGCGGGTGATCGAGCGCAAGACCGCGGTGCTGTTCGCCGCCGGCACCCGCCTGGGCGCGCTGGCCACCGGCGCCGACGAGGCTGTGCAGCAGAAGCTCTACGACTACGGCATGCACCTGGGCTATGCCTTCCAGATCGCCGACGATGTGCTGGATTACTCCGCCAATGCCGACGAGCTGGGCAAGAACCTGGGCGACGACCTGGCAGAGGGCAAGGCCACCTTGCCGCTGATCCATGCGATGGCGCACTCGGACGAGGTGGTCCGCAACCGTCTGCGCGAGATCGTGCAGGACGGCGACGCCAGTGCGATGCCGGAAGTGTTGGCGGCCATCCACGCCACTGGCGGTCTGGAATACAGCCGCAAGCGTGCCGTTGAGTATGCCAACGCCGCCGAGCAGGCGTTGGACGGCCTGCCGGAAACCGAGGCCGTTGCCGCCCTGCGCGGCCTGGCCCGTTACGCCATCGAACGCAGTCACTGATAGCGATGGCGGGACTGCAGCAGTTCAACGAGGAAGAACGCGCGGTGTTGTTGGCGGTGAAGGGCGTGGGTGCCACCGTGGTGGCGCGGCTGGAGCAGCTGGGGTTTCATTCCCTGCAGCAGCTGGCCAAAGCCGAAACCGGCGATGTCGTCAGCCAGGCCTCGGCAATGCTGGGCAGCAGCTGCTGGCGTAACAGCCCGCAGGCGCGGGCGGCGATCAGCGGGGCGATCGCGGCGGCGCAGAGCCGCGCTCCTTTGTAGGAGCGGCGTGAGCCGCGAAGCCACAGTTGTTCCCGGCGCTACCGAACGCAAACCACCATTGCCGCATCCCGTGCAGACAGCATTTGCCGCGATCTGACAGATGATCAGCTTCGCGGCTTATGCCGCTCCTACAAACCTGCAGACCTGAGACATCCCTGGTGAGGCCTCTGCCGAGCATGGCTCGGCACTACAGGGCGGCCAAGGGCATTGCCGGTAAAGCCCCTACCTTGCGGTCAATCGCCCAGACGTTCTTCCAGGAAGTTGTCCATCATCTTCCAGGCACGCTTGGCTGCACGCGGGTCGTACAGGCAACCCGGTGGGCTGTTGGCGTCGGACTCGGCGAAGCAATGCACCGCGCCGCTGAAATTGACGAACTGCCAGTCGGCCTTGGCTGCATCCATTTCACTGCCGAAATTGGCGATGTCCTCGGCGGTGACACCGCGATCAGCCGCGCCATTGAGCACCAGGATCGGTACCTTGCCGCTGCCGGCTGCTGCCGGAGCCGGGGTCGACAAGCCGCCGTGCAAGCTGACAACGCCCGCCAAGGGCATGCCGGCACGGGCCATTTCCAGCACGGTGGTGCCGCCGAAGCAGAAACCCACGGCAGCGATCTGCGATGCATCCAGCGGAACCTTGCCAGCCTGTGCCTTCAACGCAGCCAACGCCGCAGCCGCACGGGCGCGCAACAGTGCCCTGTCCTCACGCAACGGTTTGGAAGCAGCTGCCGCCGCATCGTTATCCTTGGGCCGCACGTTCTTGCCGTAAACATCGGCAACCAGCACCACATAGTCATCGCCGGCAATCTGCTCGGCCTTGGCTATCGCCGAGGCGTTGACGCCACGCCAGTTCGGCACCATCACCACGCCGGGACGGCGCGCGTCACCTTCGTCGTCGTAGACCAGCACGCCACTGAAGGTGGTGCCGTCATGCTGCCACTCCAGCGGCTGCGACTTCATCGCGGCCCATGCCGGCGTTGCCGCCAGTCCCAGCACCGTCACTGCAGCCCATCGCCACTTGTTCATGCCTGCGCTCCTGAGAAGAGGACGGAGGCATCCTATCGATGTCGCCTCCCGTGGCGCATTGTGCATTGGCGGCGTTACGCAGGTGTGCTTGGATATGCATCCCTCACGCGTCCGATGCCCTATGAGCCTTGTCGATACCTTCCTTTCCGGCCTTGTGCCGCGCCTGCCGGCAGATGACGCCCCGATGTGGCGCTGGGTAGAAGGCGCAAGCCAGTCCGACCTGCAGCGCCTGCAGCGACAGTGGCCGCAGGTACCGGCGAGCCTGCTGGAGCTGCTAGGACACGTGGATGGCAGTCACTACCGGGCCTACCCGCAAGGTGAGGTCAACGTCCTGATGCTTGGCTCGGACGTCGGCGACGGCAGCTATCCTTACTACCTGCGTTCGGTGCAGCAGATCTTCGAGGACAGCACACAATGGGATGACAGCATCCGCTCCATCTACGAAGACTGGCTGGACGACGAGCCGGAGATTCTCGGCGCCGGCATCGATGCCGACGTGCCGATGGGCAGGCGTCTGTGCTTCTCGCACTGCATGAACAACGGCGGCACTTCGATGCTGTACCTGGATTTCGATCCTGCTGACGGCGGCGTCAGTGGCCAGGTCGTGCGCTATCTGCACGACCCGGACAGCTATGCGGTGATCGCACCCAGCTTCGACGCCTACCTGCAGCAGCTGATCGACGGCGACTACGCCTTCACCCAGCAAGACGAATGATCTGCTGATGCGAACCGCTGTTGATTGATTGCATCTCAATGATGCATTTGGTGGCGCCGACCGACCGTCAGCGCCACAGCTGTATCGGCCAATGTCTTAGAGGATGCCGATACCCGGAATCGCGCTGATGCTGTCCGGGTCGAAACCGGCCAGCTCGGCGAAGTGCCGACCACGCGCAACGTAGTCCTTGTAGGCACCAAAGCTCGGCGCGCCCGGCGACAGCAGCACTACCCCGCCCTGCCCGCCCAGTGCGGCACGCGCCAGCTCCACCGCATGCGGCAGATCGGTCGCGGCGTGCAGCCCAAAACCGCCCGCCTCGGCCAATGGCGCGAGCAGCGTGTTGATGCGTGGACCGTTGTTGCCCATGGTCACGATCTCGACCGGCGCGTTGTCGCGCATGTGTTCGGCGAAGTCCTGCCAATCCACGCCGCGATCGTGCCCGCCAACCAGCAAGGCGATGCGCTGCCCGGCGAAACAATCCAAGGCGGCCAGCGATGCGTGCGGCGTGGTGCTGATCGAATCATTCACCCAACGCAGGCCATCGCGTTCGCCCAGCAGCTGCAGGCGGTTCGGCAATGGCCGGAAACTCTGCACCGCAGGTGCCAAGGCAACCGCATCCAGACCGAGGGCTTCCAGCGCGGCCAACACCGCACACAGGTTGCCGCGGTTGTGGCGGCCGGGCAGCGGCGTGTTCGAGGTATCGAACACCGCCTGCGTACCGCGATGCACGACTTCGCCAACCATGTGCCAGCCTTCAGGCTGGTTGAACCAGACGATCTGGCTGTGCGGCAGCTGCAGCGCGCGCAGGTGTTCGTCGGCGGCGTTGAGCACCGCCACGCGTGGATGGCCGCCGGTCACCAACGACAGCTTGTCGTCGATGTAGCGCTGCTCACTGCCGTGCCAATCCAGGTGCTCCGGAAAGATGTTCAGCACGATGGCCACATCCGGCCGCGTGCCGCTGCGGGCGACTTCGCCGGTCTGGTAACTCGACAGTTCCACCGCCCAGTACTCCGGTGCCGGCTGCGGGTCCAACGCCTCCAGCAGCGGCAGACCGATATTGCCGATCAGACCAGTGCGACGCCCAGCCGCACGCAGCAGATGCGCCAGCAGCGAGGTGGTGGTGCTCTTGCCCTTGGTGCCGGTCACGCAGACTGTGTTCGGCAGCGCGCCATCGGCATCGGCGTGCTCGCTGAACCACAGCGAGGTGCCGCCGATGAACTGCGTGCCCTGCGCCAAGGCGTGCTGCGCCTCGGGCTTGTACGGACTGATGCCCGGTGACTTGATCACCACATCGAACGAAGCCAGCAGCTCACCGCTGAGCTCGGTTTCAACGCGTAGATGCGTATCGCCTAACGCCAGAATTTCTTCTGCTTCGGAAGCCGAACACAGCACGGTCAGACGCGCAGGAAACCGCTCCTGCGAATCGCCGCTGATTCCCCATTCCCGATCACGCAGCGCGTGATAGGCCGCGCGGCCCTCACGCCCCCACCCCCACAGCGCGACGCGTTTGCCTTCAAGCTGCGAAATTCGCACGCAGACGCTCCCACAGTGCTGCCGGGATGCGATGCTCGCCATCAAATACCAGCAGCGGTTCAATCTGCAGTTCGTCCGCCGACAGGGTCGGCTGGATCAGGTTGGCGAAGCGCTTGACCAGCACGTCTTCCTTCCAGTCCGGACGCGATGCCAGGGTCGCCATCGCTGCACGCGATTCCTTGCCCTCGCCCACGCACTCGAACGGCTTGTGGTCCTGGAACTCGAGCAGCGCGTCGTAGCCGCCGGCCTGTTCCATGTCGTCCAGCAGGTTGCGGCCAAAGATGCGCACCAGGCGGATCTTCGGCATGAACGGAGCCAGCGCCAGGAACACGAAGTGGCACTTCGGGCAGACGCCGCACCAGCGGTTCACCGGACGCTCGCCGAGGATGTGGAAGTTGCGGTTGCAGCTGGAGAAATGTGCGTCGTAGAAGTCGGTCTTGGCGAACTGACGCGCCACTGCGAGTTCCGACAACGGGCGCAGCAGCGAGTAATAGTTCAGGTCGGCGGCGATGTACTGCTGCACGTATTCGCCGAACGCCTTCTCGAACGCCCAGCCCTTGGACCACTGGTGGTTCACTTCGCCGGTACCGGCGATCTGGCTGCCGTAGCTGGCCGAGCGCTCGTTGGAGAACACGACTTGATCCACGCCCTGCACCACCGCCGCCAGCACCATGATCGCCGAGTTCACCGCAGTGACCGGGATATGGCCGTTCCACGCGCCCTGGCGGTTGAGCTCGAACAGCTCTGGTGCCAGCGTGCGGCCGATGTTGAGGGTCGGCAGGCCGGTGCGCTCAGCGCAGGCCCGGATCAGCTGCGAGCCGCCGATCCAGGTGACGGTTTCGGCGACGCTGGCGTTGCGCAGGGCTTCGATGCTGACCAGCGAGTCCTTGCCGCCGCCGATGGCTACGAGGGCGTGTCGGGCCAGGCCGAGGGCAGGCGCTTTGCTCCCCTCTCCCGTCGGGAGAGGGGCCGGGGGTGAGGGTACGGCTGAGGAGGAGGCTGCGTCGGCTGACGCACCCTCTCCCCAACCCCTCTCCCGGCGGGAGAGGGGCACATTCACCGGCAGCTTGAACCGGTCACGCAGGTTCAGGCCGTTGCGGTAGGCGAATTCGCCCAGGCCGTTGAAGTACACCGTTTCCACCAACTCAGCCGTAGCCGTCTCGATGGCGTAGCTGTCGATGCTTACCTGCGCCGGCACCGCCGCCTTGTAGTAGCTGACACCTGCAATCAGGTGCAGCAGCTGCAGGGCGCGTTGCACCGCGGCCGTGCGTTCGTCGTTCAACTGGAACGGCGCGCCCGGCACGGTGACGGTCTCGGTCAACTCCGGACCGTCGTCGAAGGCGTATACCAGCCGCGCCACACCGGTGTCCGCGGCGAAATCGCAGCGGACGAAGCGGAAACGGGAAACCTGGTCTTTATCAAAAGCTGTCATGGCGTATCCGGAAATCAAACTGGCCGTGGCGCGTCAGCGCGCAACGGACGACAAAGGTTTTCGCAAAAAGCAGACGTCATTGCACTTCATCAATGACGTCCTCGCGCGGCAAGGCGCGTTGGTTATAGGTACTGGCCATGCTGAAACCATAGGCGCCAGCATCGGCGATGACCATCACATCGCCGGGTGCGGTCGCCGCCGGCAGCTTCACCCGCTCGGCAAACACATCGCTGGATTCGCAGATCGGGCCGACCACGCTGAAATCAACATCGCGCTCGGCATCGAGGCGCGACAGGTTGGCAATATCGTGCCAGGCGTCGTATAGAGCCGGGCGCAGCAAGGCATTCATGCCCGCATCCAGGCCGACGCGTCGCACGCCGTCCTTCTCCACCACCTGGGTGGCGTGGGTCAGCAGCACGCCGGATTCGGCCACCATGAAGCGGCCCGGCTCGATCGCCAGCTGGAAGGCCGGGTGCACCGCCTTGATGTCGGCCAGGCCAACGGCCCAGGCGTCCAGATCGAAGGGCTCGTCGTCATCGCTGTACGGCACCGGCAGACCGCCGCCGATATCGAGGATTTCAACGCTGCCGATGCGGCGCGCGAAGCCGGCCATTTCATCGACCATCTGCTTCCAGTGGCCGCTGTTTTCGATGCCGCTGCCCAGGTGCGCATGCACGCCGGTGATGCGGATATCCAGCGCGCGGGCGGCGGCGATGAACTCGTCCACACGCTGCGCGGAGAGACCGAACTTGGAATCCTTGCCGCCGGTGTTCACCTTCTTGTGGTGACCATCGCCGTGGCCGAGGTCGATACGCAGCCACAGCGAGCGACCACGGAATACTTCCGGCCAATGCTTCAGCAACTCGACGTTGTCGACGGTGACGTTGACGCCCAGCGCCAGCACCGCCTGGTACTCGGTGATCGGCGCGAAGCTCGGGGTGAACAGCACGCGCTCCGGGGTGATATCCGGCACCGAGGCGAACACCAGCTCCACCTCGCCCTGCGACACGCATTCCAGGCCGAAACCTTCAGCCGCGAGCGTGCGCAGGATCTCAGGATGCGAGTTTGCCTTGATCGCGTAGAAACGGCGGTCGATCGCCGGGATCGCCTTCAACTGGCGGGCGCGCTCGCGCACCTTGTCCAGGTCATAGATATAGGCCGGCGTGCCCTGTGCGGCCAATTCCAGCAGCTTCTTCTGCTTGCCCGGCGCCTGCCACCACGGCGTCTGCCGCGGGCGGATGCTGCCGATGATTTCGCGCCAGCGCGGGCCGAATACCTGCTCTTCGTAGACCGGCATCGCGCCGCTGTCGATCAGCTCGGCGTGCAGGATCGGCAACAAGCCATCCGCATCGGCCTCATCGATCACGAAGGTCAGGTTCAAGTCGTTGGACGACTGCGAAATCATGTGCACGCGCTCCTTGCCGAACGTGGCCCACACGTCGGAGAGCTTGTACAGCAGCGAGCGCATACCGCGACCAACCAGGGTGATGGCCGCGCAAGGCACGATCACCTTGACCTTGCAGATCTGCGACAGGTCGGCCGACAGCGCGGCCAGCACATCGGTGTTGACCAGGTTCTCGGACGGGTCCAGCGACACGGTGACGTTGGTCTCGGCCGAACCGATCAGGTCCACCGACAGGCCGTGCTTCTTGAACAGGTTGAACACGTCGGACAGGAAGCCGACCTGCTGCCACATGCCGATGCCTTCCATCGAGATCAGCACGATGCCGTTGCGGCGGCTGATTGCCTTGACGCCCGGCACCGGTTCAGCGGCGCCGTCGATGCTGGTGCCGGGCATGTGCGGGCGCTCGGTATCGAGGATGGCCATCGGCACGCCCGCATCGCGGCAGGGCTTGATCGAGCGCGGGTGCAGCACCTTGGCGCCGGTGGTGGCGATTTCCTGCGCCTCGTAATAATCCAGGCGGGTCAGCAGGCGCGCATCCGGCACGTCCTTCGGATTGGCGCTGAACATGCCCGGCACGTCAGTCCAGATCTCAACGCGGCTGGCACCGAGCAGCGCACCGAAATAGGCGGCCGAGGTATCCGAGCCACCGCGACCGAGGATGGCAGTGCCACCGTCGCCGTGGCGGGCGATGAAGCCCTGGCTGATCAGCATGCGGGTGGGCTGCGCCGAGAAGCGCTGCTTGAAGTCGCCGCCGCCCTGCCACTGGCAGTTCACCGACAGACGCTGCGACCACTCGGTCTGGTTGGGTGCGGGCGGCAGTGCATTCAGCCATTCGCGGGCATCCATCCAGCCGAAGTCCAGGCCGTTGCTGCGCAGGTAGGCGGCACCGACGCTGGAGGACAGCAGTTCGCCCTGGCCCAGCACTTCGGCCTGCCAGTCCAGCGGACGGCTGGCCGCGCGCGGGTCGTCCAGCAGCGCCTGCAGCGCGGCAAGGCGTTCAGCCAGGACTTCGGCGCCCAGCTCCAGCTCGGCGAGGAATTCATTGTGGCGGGTGACCAGCGCGGCCACACGCTCGCGGCTGTCGGCGGCGCCGTCGGCGATCGCGGTCAACTCGTTGGTGACGCCCGACAAGGCCGACACCACCACCAGTACCCGGCCACCGGTCTCGTCCGCACGTTTTTTCGCCAACTGACCGATCGTGTTCCAGCGATGACGACGCGACACCGAGGTGCCACCGAACTTGAGGACGATCCAGCGATCAGCGATTGGGGAAGCAGACATTGGCTTTGTGGATTCACTAGTGGGAGAAAGACCCGGCAATGCGGGCGGAACTACCGATTCTATGCCAAGGCCGCTGTGCCGGGACGGCTGAGTTACCGGCGATACCATCGCTGCCCTGCCTCCCTTCCCGGGGCGGAGAAAGTAGCATTTGCAACGATCCGGGTCATCTTTGGGTGAACGGGGGGGCAGATTGGGGCTTTGGCTTTGGCTTTGGCTTTGGCTTTGGCTTTGGCTTTGGCTTTGG